>NZ_JBEYJU010000042.1:0-17515 GCF_040703965.1 Streptomyces sp. NPDC006655
GACCGCGAAGGGGTTGGGTCCGGCGGTGGCGTCGGGTGTGCGGGGTGGTGCGAAGGTGAGCTCGACGGTGCCGGTCGTCCCCGGGTAGAGCCGGAGCGTGGCGGGTTCGACGGTCGTCCAGGGGGCGATGGGTCCGACCGGTTCGAAGCGGTACTCGTCGACGACGTCTCCGGTGTTGCGCAGCCGCAGGCGTACGCGCGCGCTGCCGCCCGGATCGACGGTCGCGGAGGCGGGTTCCAGGGAGGTCCACAGGCTCACGTCGACACGCTACGGGCGGCCCGCGACGGTGTCGCAGGAACGAGGGCAGCTTCAAGTGCCCGAAGGAGCGGTTCAGTTGGCCGTCCGGACGGAAGGCCGGGTGCCAGGAGTGCCCCTGCGGCTCTTCAGTCCCGACGCCGACCCGGGTAGAACGACGAGAGGCGAGAGGACGGTACATGCAGGCATACGCACGCTCAAGCACGGGTTCCGCACCGGACCGCGACACGGGCCGCGCGCCCCGCCCGTCCGCCTCCCGGCCGACGACGGCGGCCCGGCTGGCGCACCTCCAGGCGACGGCGGGCAACGCGGCGGTCGCCCGCGCCGTGCAGCGCGACCGGCACCAGCACAACGCCGGCTGCGGGCACGCCGAGGAGGAGACCGCCGTCCAGCGGGACGCGGTCGCAGACGCGGTGCGTTCGTCCTGGAGCCCGCTCGAGCCGCGCATCCAGAAGCGCGCCGAGGCCGGCCTCGGCATCGACCTCGGCGGGGTGCGCGTGCACACGGGGGACGTCGCCCAGCGCTCGGCGCAGCGGTACGGCGCCCGCGCCTACACCACCGGCCTGGACATCGTCGTGGGTCCACAGGGTGTGGACGACGAGACGATGTACCACGAACTCACCCACGTCTGGCAGCAGTCCGCAGGTCCGGTGGCCGGCACCGACGCCGGGGACGGGACGAAGGTCTCCCACCCGAACGACCCCTTCGAGCGGCAGGCCGCCGCCAGCGGCCGCGAACTCGCCCGGGGCGGCGCCCCCGACCTCACGGCACCCGGGACGGGGGGTGGCGGCGGCGCGGCGGGCGCGGCACCCGTACAGCGGTACCACGTGATCAACCCGGGGGACGCCGGCTACCCGGTAAAACAGCCTCCCGGCGACTGGGACTTCGCCCGGCAGGCGAAGAACGACCAGGGCAGCTGGTACGACCAGCACGACCCGCCCACCCCGCACTACGTGTACGAGGGCTCGGTCCCCCTGCGGGTGTCGGACGACTTCACGCTGGCCGTCCCGTACGCCGAGCCCAAGGCCGAGCCCAAGACCTTCTTCGCGACGGACAAACAGATCGACTCCGCCAACAAGAAGCTGCCGGGCAGGTCCCGGGGCCGGGGCATCTCGCTGACCAAGACCGGCCGGTCGCTGCGGTTCGACGGCGGCGGCCGCCGGGTCCAGCTCTTCGAGGTGCAGCCGAAGGCGCGGCTGCAGAAGAACGGCGAGAAGACCAAGGGCCAGGAGGTCCGGCTGCCGCAGCGCTGCAACGACATGGCGAGCTTCGTGACCGGTCAGTCCTCGCTGGAGAACAAGGGCACCCAGAAGTACTGGGTCACCCTCGGCAAGGCGCTGGACGTGCTGGTTCCCGGCGAGGGCCACGGGTCCGCGATGGAGAACGCCCTGGAGAACGACGACGTCGCCACCTTCAGGCGGCTGTCGTCGCTGTTGCCGCGCCTCTTCCAGGAACTGCTGGAGAAGGACCCGCAGGCGATGGAGAACGCGCTGCGCCACGTGCAGGTCAACCAGCACGCGCCGATCCCGAAGGTCGGCGACGCCATGATCGCGATGGCGCAGGGCGACGACGAGCAGGAGAACGCGCGGCGGCAGGCCAACACGGCGGCGCGCGCCGAGGGCGCTGACGACCCGCACTACGTGTACCACTTCGGCGGTGTGGTGGCGAGCAGCGGCGACGACTACGTCACCATGGAGAACTACGCCCGCGAGCAGCCGCAGGGTGCCTCCACGCACAGCGGCAACGACCCGCTCTGGTACTTCCGGATGTACGGCAAGGCGCCCGACCAGAGCTGGCACCGGACCTGGGCCACGGAGGGGGCGACCGGACTGGTCGGGGCGAAGCTGTCGATCACGCTGCACGGCTGAGCCTGCCGTGCAGCGGGCCGACGGTGTCTCACTTCTTGACGCGCAGGGCCCGCAGCAGCGACTGCGTCCTGCTCAGACCGGGGGTGCTGTCGAGCTGCCTCTCGCTCTCGGGGGTCCACCAGCCCAGCGACTTCCAGAACTCCAGGGCCTCCGGCGGGAACAGGTGCTTGAACTCGTCTCTTTCGATGGCCATGTCGGGAGCGCTGGGGGTGCTGTGGGGCTTTTCCATGACCCGGTGATACCGGCCGGTGTACTGCTTGAGGACCTTCTCCACGAGATCGGGGCCCGAGATGTGGGGGGCCAGGCCGGGGAGATCGCCTTCGATGACCTCGGGGCCGTACTTCTCCTTCATCTCGGCAAAATGCCGCGGGAGCTTCCTGAGGAGTTCGCTCATGAATTCCGAACCGGGCGCGAGGATGAAGTTGTTGCCCAGAACTCCCCTGTCGTAGCGGGCGGTGGCCGCCGCGTTCAGTTCCTCCGCGGTCGGGTCCTCATCCGTTCCCTCACGGCCCAGCTCCGTGTTCACGCTGTTCTTGTCGCGCAGTCGCGGGGCGAACAGGGGAACGTCCGCGCTGCGCATCAGCACCTCGGGTGCCGACTCGAGCTGTATGGCGCCCGACGCGACGTCGACGTCCAGGTACACGCCGCCGTACTCCTTCATCACGGTGTAGCGCAGGATGTCGGAGGCCAGGTTGAGGGCCTTCTTGCTCTTGGCCTTCCTGTAGAGCTGGTAGTTCTCGGCGCCCGCCTTCTCCTTGACCAGCTTGTCGCTGTCGGCGCCGATCCGCAGATGCTTTCCGAACGTCTTCTCCAGGTTTCTGAGCCCGGAACTGCCCATGTCGGTCCACAGGGTCATCGTCCAGCCGCTGTCCTCGACGTTCTCCATCCACGCCTTGAGGTTGGAGACGACGGACTCGCCGGGCTTGCCGCCCAGCCAGATGAAGTGCAGGTCCCGCGGGACCTGGACGCGGCGCGCCGACCGCGGCTTGTCGGCACCGTTCCAGACCTCCTGGACGGTGACGGCCTGGGCGTCGAAACCATGCCGGATCAGACGGTTGAGCAACAAGCGGTAGATGTCCGCCCGGTCCTCTGCCGCCAGGTGGCGCACGTAGTCCGCGAGTCGTTCGTCGTCGCCCGAGAAGAGTTCGTTGTCGTGGTGGTCGCGCATGCGCAGACTCTCGCCGCGTGCCGACTCGGCGGTCTCCTGCGCCCCGGGGCGCTCCGCCGTCGCCGTCCCCTCTCCGGGGGACCGTTGCACGGACGCGGGTCCGCCCGTGTGCGCCGGAGCCGGGCTCTCCTGGGCGGCAGCCCGCTGCACCGCCGGCGCCGGTCCGCTCATCACGCTCCGGGCGACCTGGCGGGCCTCGGTCTCGGCCCAGTCACCGGGATCGGAGATCCGCAGACCGGGGACCTGCTCGGTACCGGGCACCTCGCCCCGCGCCTGCTGACGGGTGTGGTGCAGCTCCTCCGCGAGGACGGTCTTGTCCCTGCCGTCCCACACGATGTGCGAGCCCGAGGTGTACGCCTCCGCTCCGATCTCCGCCGCCGAGGTCAGCGCCGCCGCGTCCGAGTGCATGCGTACGGCGCTGAAGTCCTCGCCACCGAACCGGCCCTCCATCTCCTGCTTCAACGGCCCGGCCAGCGGCTGCCCAGGCGAGCGCAGCACCTCGTGCACGGCGGACCGCTGCACCGACGGGCCGGGTCCGCGGTCGGCGCCGTGCACAGACTGTTCCTCGCCGAGGGCGCGGGCCACCGCGGCGTTGCCCGCCGCCCGCTGGAGGGCCATCATGCGTCGCACAGGCGTGGGCGGCGCCACCGCGGGACCAGCCCGTTCCGCGTCGCTGCCCCGCTCGTCCCGTGTTGCGTGTGCGCGCACGGCCTTCCCTTCGTCTCCGGACGGCTGGAACTCCACCGCTACCGGACCCCGGTGGCCGGCGGAAGGACCGAACGGGCAGGACCACGGGCAGAGTCGTGCCGCGGCCCGGCGGTGGCGTCGTCCGGCCGCCCGCCCGGACTGTCCGTCCGGGCAGCGGCCTTGCCCCCTGGTAGGCACCGGAGGACGTTTCCGCGCACGCGCTTCGCGCGTGAGGGTGGAGACGTTCCTGTCTCGTACCCCGAGGAGAGCAGAGCATGCCGTCCTACCTGTCGCCCGGCGTCTACGTCGAGGAGGTGGCCAGCGGCTCGCGCCCCATCGAGGGGGTGGGCACGTCGGTGGCGGCCTTCGTGGGCCTGGCCCCGACCGGTCCGCTGAACGAGCCGACCCTGGTGACCAACTGGACGCAGTACGTGGCGGCCTTCGGTGAGTTCACCGACGGGTACTACCTCGCGCACTCCGTCTACGGCTTCTTCAACAACGGCGGCACGGCCGCGTACGTCGTCCGCGTCGGCGGCACCTCCGAAGGGGCCGACGGGTCCGCCGAGGGCGCCACGTCCCCCGCCGCCGTCAACGGTTCCGCCGCGCCCGCCGCGCTGCCGGCCGGCGAGGCCAAGCAGCTCGGCACCTTCACGGTGAGCGCGGTGGCCTCCGGCGACCTGAGCGTCGAGGTCGCCGACCCGGAGGGCGAGGGCCCCGCCGAGCGCTTCAAGCTGATCGTGAAGGACGGCGGCAAGCCCGTCGAGACCTTCGACGTGACCGCGAAGAAGGGCGGCCGCAACTACGTCGTCACGCAGGTCAAGGAGCGTTCCAAGCTCATCACCGTGACCGAGGCCGCGCCCGCCGCGCAGCTGGCCCGGCCGGACAACCAGACGGTGGCCCTCGTGGCCCCGACCCAGACACCGGCGTCCGCGCCCCCCGTCGTGGACGCCGGTTCCCACCCCGGCCCCGCCACCTACCTCGGCGACTCCGCCGACCGCACCGGCTTCGGCGGCCTGGAGGCCGTCGACGAGGTATCCATGGTGGCGGTGCCCGACCTGATGGCCGCCTACCAGCGCGGCGCGATCGACCTGGAGGCCGTCAAGGCCGTCCAGCTCGGCCTGATCGCGCACTGCGAGCTGATGGGCGACCGGGTCGCGGTCATCGACCCGCCGCCGGGCCTGAACGCCCGCCAGATCCGCGTCTGGCGCCAGGAGACGGCCGGCTACGACTCCAAGTACGCGGCCCTGTACTACCCCTGGATCAAGACCTTCGACCCGTCGTCCGGCCAGTCCCGGCTGATCCCGCCGTCCGGTCACGTGGCCGGCGTCTGGGCCCGCAACGACGCCGAGCGAGGTGTCCACAAGGCCCCCGCCAACGAGGTCATCCGCGGCGCGGTCGACCTGGAGCTCCAGATCACCCGCGGTGAGCAGGACCTGCTCAACCCGATCGGCGTGAACTGCATCCGCGCCTTCCCCGGCCGCGGCATCCGCATCTGGGGCGCCCGCACGCTCTCCTCCGACCCGGCCTGGCGGTACCTGAACATCCGCCGGTACTTCAACTACCTGGAGGAGTCGATCCTGATCGGCACCCAGTGGGTGGTCTTCGAGCCCAACGACCACAACCTCTGGGCCCGCATCCGGCGCAACATCTCCGCGTTCCTCGTCAACGAGTGGCGCAGCGGCGCCCTGTTCGGGCAGCGGCCCGAGGAGGCGTACTACGTCAAGTGCGACGAGGAGACCAACCCGCCGGAGTCGGTCGACGTCGGCCGCGTGATCTGCGAGATCGGCATCGCGCCGGTCAAGCCCGCCGAGTTCGTGATCTTCCGGCTGGCCCAGTTCTCCAGCGGCAGCGGCGAACTCCAGGAGTAGCGGGACGGCCGGTCCCCCACCACTTCGCATTTCCAGCAACCTGAGCAGAACGGGCAGTAGGACATGAGTCTCCAGCCGGGTGACGCCCTCACATCACACAATTTCGGCCTGCAGATCGACGGCGTGATGGTCGAGTACCTCGCCGAGGTCAGCGGCCTGTCGATGGAACAGGACGTCATCACCTACCAGCAGAACACGCCGGACGGGAAGAACCACGTCCGCAACCTGCCGGGCGTGAAGAAGAACGGCACCTGCACGGTCGTACGCGGTATGACCCAGTCGTCGTCGTTCACGCAGTGGATCAACGAGTCGATCAACGGCCAGATGGCCACGGCCCGCAAGAACGCCACCATCATCATGATGGACTTCCAGAACACCCCGGTGAAGCGCTACAACCTGCGCAACGCCTGGTGCAGCAAGATCGACACCAGTACGGTCAAGGCGGGCGAGGCGTCCGCGCTGACCGAGTCGGTGACCATCACGTTCGAAGAACTGGTCATCGAGTAATGAGGCGTTCGGCCGGCCGGGCCGGGAGCGTGGGGGCGCCGCTCGCACCGGAGGTGACGGCGCCCCCGGCCGCCCCGCAACCCGAGGCGCCCCGCGAGGTGCTGCGCACGGAGTTCCCGTTCCAGCTGCCCCGCGGGTACGTCGACGAGCAGGGCACCGTCCACCGCGACGGCGTGATGCGGCTGTCGACGGCACGGGACGAGCTGATCCCGCTCCGGGACATCCGCGTCCAGGAGAACCCGGCGTTCCTGTCGGTGGTCCTGCTGGGCCGGGTCATCACCCGGCTCGGCACGCTGCCGCTCATGCACGACGGCATCGTGGAGAACATGTTCGCCTCCGACCTGGCGTTCCTCCAGGACTTCTACCGCCAGATCAACGCGGAGGGCCACACCCGGGCCGCGGTCAACTGCCCGCACTGCTCGGAGCCCTTCGAGGTGGAACTCGGCGGGAGCCGCCTGGGGGAATCGTGACGTACGCGACCGACCGGCTGCACGAGGAGATCGCGTACGTCGCCTACCACTTCCACTGGAACCTCGAGGACATCCTGGACCTGGAGCACGCCGACCGCCGCCGCTACACGGCCGAGATCGCGTCCCTGGTGACCAGGGCGGCTGCCGCCGCCGGTACGGAGGGCTGAACGGTGGGCTTCTGGGACCGAGCACGGGGACGACGCGACGGCGGCACCGGGAGCGGCGATGCCGGGGGTGGGGCTTCGGGCGCGGTTGAGGGTCCGGCTTCGGGTTCGGGTTCGGCGCCGGGTTCGGGTTCGGCGCCGGGTTCGGCTTCGGGTTCGGGTTCGGCGCCGGGTTCGGGTTCGGTCGGGGACGAGGTTCGTGGTGGGGTGTCGCGTCCCGTGGTGGCGGCGGCCTGGTCGGGGCTGCCGCCGATTCAGCGTGCGCTCGGGACGGGTGGTCCGGTCGCGGACTCGGGGTTCGGCGGGCGGCTGCCGACGTGGCAGAACCCGTCGTTCATGGGCACCCGCTCACACGCGGTCCTGGACGGCGAGTCGAGCGCGACCCTGGCCGGCGGCGGCGCCACGGGGCTGACCGGAGCGGGAGCGTTGGGCGGTCTCGAACGCCCTGCGCAGGCACTGCCGTTGGCGGGGCCGACGGGGCCGGTGGGCGGCCGTGGGGCGGCGGTCCCGGTGGTGCCGTTGCGCGCGGTCGGGGGTGGTTCGGCCGGTCCGGTCGGTCCGGCGCAGGTGGGTAGTGCGAGCGGTGCACGTGGTGCGAGGGGCTCCGGCGGTGGGGGCGGCCCGCGAGGGCTGGTGGCGGCTGCGGTGCAGCGGGCGCCGCTGGTGGGGCGGCGCGGAGGGGACGGGGGGAGTGCGGCGACGCCGCCGACGCCCGCCACCGCGCCGGTCAAGGGCGCTACGCCCGCCGTCCAGCGGTCCGCGTCCGCGCCTGCCCCTACGGCTTCGGGTGCGGTGCCGGTGGCATGGGCGCCGCAGTCGACCCCGGCGGTCCCGGTTCCGGCCACCGGCCCCCGGGTCACACCGGCACCTCCTGTCACCCCTCGGCGCAGCGCGCTGACGCAGGCACCGGCGAGTACGGCGGCCACGGCCGCGCAGCGCCGTACGTTGCCGTCGGCGCCGCGGCCGGTGGCGGCGGACGAGGGTGATCGAGCGGGGGGCGGAACAGGCGGGAACACGGTGGTGCAGCGGGCGTCCGAGGGAGCGGCTCCTGCTCCTGCTCCGGCTCCGGTGAGCGGAGAACGGCCGGTCCGGTCCGGAGGCCCCGCCACACCGGATGCAGCTCCCCTCCCCCCGGGACAGGGTCCGGCACCCGCCGGTCGTACGACCCCGGCAGCCCACGCGCCTGTGGTGCAGCGGCGGCCGGCGGGCGCCACCCCTTCGGCAACGGTCACGCCCTCGACGAGCGGTGCTTCGGACAACGGCCGTACGGCACCGGCGGCACCACCGCTGCCGACGGTCGTTCAGCGACAGCCGACGAGCGCCCCCTCGAACCCCACCCCGACGACAACGCCCCGTAAGGACGCCCCCGGCCGGGCCCCTGCCGCGCCGCTTCAGGCACAGGCCGGCTCGACAGGCGGGCCGCCAACGGTCTCCGTCCAGCGCCGACACGGCACGGCGGCAGCGGTGCCGTCGGCGTCGGGTCAGGGTGAGAGTGGTCGAGCCGGCGCCGCGCCAGGAGCGCCCTCGCGGGGCCGAGACGGCTCGACAGTCGGGGCGTCACCGGTGTCCGTTCAGCGCCAAGGGGACGCGTCGGGCGCGGCGTCCGCAGAGTCCGGCCAGAGGGAGGACGACGCGGCCGGTGCTGCCGCAGCGCCTCATCGTGCCGGGGGTGGCTCGACAGGCGCGGCGTCGCAGGCGTCCGTTCAGCGCCACCGGGACCCGTCAGGCGCGTCGTCGTCGGAGTCCCGTCCGGGTGACGGCGCCTCGGCGGCTGCGGTGCCGTCGGTGTCGGGCCAGGGTGTGCATGGTCCGGCTGGTGTTGCGCCGGGGGCGCCTTCGCAGGGTCGGGGTGGCGCGTCGGGTGGGGCGTCGCGGGTGTCCGTTCAGCGCCAGGGCGGAGCGTCGGGCGCGGTGCCGTCGGTGTCGGGTCAGGGCGTGAGTGGTCCGGCTGGTGCTGTGCCGGGGGCGCCGTTGCAGGGTCGGGGTGGCGCGTCGGGTGGGGCGTCGCCGGTGTCCGTTCAGCGCCAGGGCGGCGCGTCGGGTGTGGTGCCGTCGGTGTCGGGTCAGGGCGTGAGTGGTCCGGCTGGTGCTGCGGCCGGAGTGCCTTCGCAGAACCGAGGTGGCTCGACAGGCGGGGCGTCACCGGTGTCCGTTCAGCGCCAGGGCGGCGCGTCGGGCGCGGCGTCGTCGCAGTCCCGTCCGGGCGATGGCGCCTCGGCGGCTGTGGTGCCGTCGGTGTCGGGTCAGGGTGTGGGTGGTCCGGCTGGTGTTGGGCCGGGGGCGCCTTCGCAGAGCCGGGGTGGCTCGGCGGGCACGGCGTCGGCGGTGTCCCGTCAGGGGGACGGTGGCGCGGCCGGTGCTGCCGCAGCGCCGGCGTCGGCTGTGTCCGTCCAGCGCCACGAGGGCCCGTCGGGCGCGGTGCCGTCCGTGTCCCGGCAGGGCGACGGTGGTGCGGCGGGCGCTGCTGCGACAGCACCCCTCCCGGAGCACAGCGGCCCGGCGGACACGGCGACGACAGCGCCCCGTCAGGGGCGCGGGGAACTGCGCGATCAGCCCCCACCGGCCGTCACGGTGGCGACCGGCGGCAACACCCCCTCAGTGCAGCGCGCCGTGTCACCGCCGAGCACCCCCCGCCCCGGCCTCGGTGCCCCCCTGCCCCCCTCCTCGACACCGCCCCACGCAGTACCCGCACGCCCCGCAGCCGCCGGCGCGACCAACCCTCCGGTGCAGCGACGGACGACGCACAGCACAGGGACGCCTGCCCCCGCACCTGCCTCCACCCCCGCACCCGCCTCCGCCCCCGCACCTGCCTCCACCCCCGCACCCGCCCCCGCCCCCGCCGCGCACACCCAGGCCCCCACCCCGTCGGCCCCGGCCCCCGCATCCGCCCAGCGTGCCCCCGGCCTCCCCAGCACCCCCCGCACCCCCGCCCGCACCCCCCGCCTCGGTCTCGGCGCCCCCCTCACGTCCCCCGCACGGCCCGTGCAGCGGCAGACACCGGCCGGCACAGCGAACCGCTCGGTCGGCCGGCCTGCTCCGGCGACCGCCCCGAACCCACCCACCCCCCACATACCGACGATCCCGGCCGGCGCCCTCCACCAGCCCCCCGTCGCCCCCGCCACACCCCCGTTCCTGACCGGAGCCCCGGCTCCGGCCCCTCTGCCCGCACCCACCACCGACCGCCCCCCGGCGCCCGTCCAGCGACGCCCCGCCACCCCACCGGACAGCGCGTCGGCGCCCGTACCCGGCGTCGCCCCCGTATCCGTCCAGCGGTACCCCGCCACCCCCTCCTCCGCCGGCACCTCCGCCCACGTGCCGGGCGGCGCACCGCACCCGACGTTCCCGCCCACGCCTGGCGGGACGGCGACCGCGCCCGCCCCCTCCCTCCCCGTCCCCGTGCAGCGGGCGACCACCGCCTCCGGCCCTTCCCAGCCGGTCCCTCTCCGAAGCAGCACCGCACCCCTTCCCGCGGCGGCCCCCCTCCCCCTGGCCCCTCTCAACCCCCCCGTCGTCCAGCGCGACACCCTCCCCACCTCGCTCCCGCCGGTCCTTCCCCCGCACTCCGTGAAGAAGGCCCCGGTCACCGGCTCCACCCCCACTCGCCCCCACGCCCCGTTCACCAAGTCCGAGACGCCGCCGCCACCTCCGCCGCCGCCCCCGTCCTCACCCCCGGACGATCCCCCGCCGTCGTACTCCGCCTCCGCCTCGGCAGCCGGCGACGGCGACGACCCGCCCGCGTACATGGCGATCGAGGAGGGCGGCTTCGACCCACGGGCCCTGACCGAGTACCAGGTGGACGCACTGGTCCACCGGATCATCGACCGGATCACCCGGCAGGTCCGCACCGAACTGCGCCGGGACCGTGAACGCGTCGGCAAACTCCGCGACTTCCGCCCCTGACCCCGCCCCACCACCCACCACCCACCACCCACAATCCACCACCCACAATCCACCACCCACAATCCACCACCCGCCACCCATCACCCCTCACTCACCGCCCATCACCCACCGCCCGTCACCCGCCCCACCCACAGAAAGGCCCCCGATGGCTCGCCAGGACCCGGGAACCACGATCTGGTTCAGCCTCTCCATCGACGGCGAGAGCCTCGGCTACTTCAACGGGTGCCAGGGGCTGTCCTCGCAGGTGGAGGTCGAGCGCAGGCAGGAGGGCGGCAACAACGGCTTCGTGTGGCAACTGCCCACCCGCGTCACCTTCTCCACCATCCGGCTGACCCGTCCGCTCACCCCGGACACCTCCAAGGTCGCCAAGTGGATCTCCTCCGTGCAGACCGGCATCAAGCGCCCCACCGCCCAGATCACGGCACTGCGGGCGGACGGTTCGGAGGTCGCCCGCTGGGGTCTTCTCGACGTCCTGCCCGTGAGTTGGCAGGGCCCCTCCCTGGACCCCGCCAGCCCCGCCGTGGCCACCGAGGTCCTGGAGATCACCCACCACGGCTTCACGGACTGAGCGGGACGAGAGACGAGACGGACGAGAGAGACGAGAGGGCAGAGAAAGACATGGCCAGCAGCAGCCGGGGCGCCGGCAAGAGCCTCGTGCGCGCCACCCTGGAGATCCACCAGCCCCCGCCGAGCGGCAGCCGCACCCCGGGCGCTCTCATCAAGTCCTTCCACTTCGACTTCAACCCGGCGCAGCTCAGCATCGGCCGCCGCGCCGACTGGAAGTCCTCGTACGCGCCGATCGAACGCGACGGCCCGCTCCCGGAGTTCCTCGGCGCGTACCCGCGGCAGATGAACGTGGAGATCTTCCTGGACTCCTCCGACGACCCGACCGACAACACGGTGCTCAAGAAGGTCGAGTCGTTGCTGACCTGCTGCGAGGTCACCAGTCAGAGCATCGCGAACAAGCGGCCCTCGCCGCCGTGGGTGGTCTTCGAGTGGGGCTCGTTCTCGACGGCCCGCTTCACGGCGTTCGTCGCCTCCGCCGACGCCTCGTACACCCTGTTCGGGACCAGCGGGATGCCCATCCGGGCCACCTGCCGGCTCCAGCTCCAGGAGATCCCGACCAAGACCCCCGGGCAGAACCCGACCTCCGGGGCGCTCACCGCACAGCGCGTGCACCGGGTGGTCGCCGGGGACTCGCTGCAGGCGCTGGCCTGGCGGGAGTACGGCGACGCGTCGGCGTGGCGGGCGATCGCCGACGCCAACGGGATCGACGACCCGAACCGGCTGCCCACCGGCACGGAACTCGTGCTGCCCGCCGCCGAGGAGGTGCGGCGCTGATGGTCAAGTACGCCTATTCGAACATCATCAAGGTCACCGTCGACGGGAAGGACCTGAAGTCCGACCCGGTGTGGGGGTCCGCGCTGGTCGAGGCCCATGTGGACCAGGGTGTCGGGGTGCCCGCCGCCTTCCACCTGACCTTCCGGGACAAGGACCGCAAGCTCTTCGGCGACCTGGGCGTCAAGTTCGGCAGCGAGGTGGTGCTCACTCCGATGTCCGACGGTCTGGACACCGCGGGCCCGCTGCTGACCGGCGAGGTCACCGCGATGGAGGCCGAGTACGACGGCACCGGCAGCTACGCCGTGATCCGCGGCTACGACAACGGCTTCCGGCTGATGCGCCAGCGCCGGGTGGTCGCCTACCGCAACCAGACGGCCTCCGACATCGCCCGCAAGCTGGCCGGGCAGGACGGGGTGCCGATCGGCCGGATCGACGCGACGAAGACCGTCTACGAGTTCATCAGCCAGAGCAACGTCACCGACTGGGAGTTCCTCGCGCGGCTCGCCGACGAGAACGAGATGGTGATGTCGGTCGACGCGAAGGGCAAGTTCCAGTTCGTGAGGCCGAAGGACGCCTCCGGGGCGCCCTCGACCAGCACGGACGGCGACAAGAGTCCCTTCGTCCTGGAGGCCGGGCACGACATCCTGCGGCTGCGTTCCGCGGTGACCGCCGCCGACCAGGTCGCCACCGTCGAGTCCCGCGGCTGGGACGTGACGACGAAGAAGACGCTCACCGCGACCTCGAAGGCCAACGGGAACAAGGCGTACAGCATCGGCGCCACCCCCGGCGACGCCTACGCCAAGTTCCCGGCGGCCAAGCTGGTCGAGACCCGTACCCCCTACGACAAGCAGTCCGAGGTGAAGTTCGCGGCCGACGCCCTCTCCGACGACGTGACGAGCGGGTTCGCGGAGGTCGAGGTGATCGTCCGGGGCAACCCGCAGCTGCGGCCCGGGGTGCCGGTGGCGCTCAAGGACGTCGGCACGCCCTTCGCCGGCAAGTACACGGTGACCTCGGTACGGCACGTCTTCGGCGACGCCAAGCACTACGAGACCTGGGTGACGGTCAGCGGCCGGCAGTGGCGGTCCCTGTACGGGGTGGCCTCGGGCGGCGGGGCCGGCGACGCCGGTTCCGACCGGCAGCTCAGCGTGGCCCCGGCGCTCGTCACCGACGTGCAGGACCCGCTCCAGCAGGGCCGGGTGAAGATCAAGTTCCCCTGGCTCGACGACACCTACGTCAGCGACTGGACGCGGACCGTGCAGATGGGCGGGGTGCGCGGCGGCGGGGTGTTCCCGATGGACGTCGGCGACGAGGTGCTGGTCGCCTTCGACCGGGGCGCCCTCGACCACGCGTACGTCATCGGCGGCCTCTACAACGGCAAGGACAAGCCGACCCGGGTCAGGGACGTACCGCTGCACGACGGCATGCGCGGCCGCGCCACCCGGCACACGATCTCCGACCGCGTCGGCAACCGCATGGACCTGCTCGACCAGCGGGGCCGCAAACAGGGCGTCCGGCTGGCCAGCGGCGACGACAAGCTGACCGTCCATCTCGACCGGCAGAAGACCGAGATCACCGTGGACAGCAAGGGCAGCGTCTCCATCAAGGGCAGCAGGTCGGTGTCGGTCGAGGCCGGCGCGAACCTGTCCCTGAAGGCGGGCGGCGCGCTCAGCATCAGGAGCGGCGGACCGCTCTCCCTGCAGAGCGCGGAACTCGTCGACATCAAGTCCCCCGCGGGCGCGGTCACCGTGAACGCCGCCGCCGTGAACCTGATGGCGAACGCGGCCCTGTCGCTGCGCGGCAACGCCGCCGTCGCGATCAGCTCCCTGGCCACCGTGGCGATCCAGGCCCCCGAGGTGCCGGTGCTCGGCAACCTGATGATGGGCGGACTGACGGTGATGGTGATCCCGGCATGAGCGGGCACGAGGTCCTCCCCGAGGGGCGGGTGCGGAACTGATGGCAGAACAGTTCGTGGGCTCGGGCTGGTCCTTCCCGCTGCGGATCGGCCCCACCGGCGGTATCGCCCTGGTCAGCGGCGAGAAGGAGGTCGAGGAGGCCATCCGGCTCGTGCTGTCCACGGCCCCCGGCGAACGCCCGATGCGCCCGGAGTTCGGCTGCGCCATCCACGACCTGGTCTTCGCACCGGTCAACGAACAGACCGCCGGCCGGATCCAGCACGAGGTGTACACCAGCCTGGACCGCTGGGAGCCGCGGATCGAGGTCGAGGACGTCGAGGTCGGCACCGGGGCCGACCCGAGCGTGCTGATGATCGACGTCCGCTACTCGATCCGCGGCACCAACAACCCGCGCAGCCTGGTCTTCCCCTTCTACGTCATCCCGTCCCACGACGAGCCGGACCTGCCGCCCGCCTCCTCGGACTCCTCGGAAAGCGACCGCTGATCCCCGATGGCCCTGCCCTCCCCGAACCTCGACGACCGGCGCTTCCAGCAGTTCGTCGACGACGCCAAGCGTTACATCCAGCAGCGCGCGCCGGAGTGGACCGACCACAACGTCTCCGACCCCGGCATCACGCTGGTGGAGACGGTCGCGCACATGGCCGACCAGATCGTGTACCGGCTCAACCGGGTCCCGGAGAAGAACCACCTGGCCTTCCTGGACCTGGTCGGCATCACGCTCTTCCCGCCGTCGGCGGCCCGCACCGAGGTGACGTTCTGGCTGTCGGCGGCCCAGGAGGACACGGTTCCGGTGCCGGTCGGCACCGAGGTGGCGACCCGCCGTACCGAGACCCAGGAGGCGGTGGTCTTCGCGACCGAGCGCGACCTGGCGATCGTGCCGAGCGAACTGCGCCACCTGATGAAGCAGGAGCGCGGCTCGGCCGTCGTCGACCTCACCCACGAACTCACCGAGGGCAAGGACCTGTTGTGCTTCACGGAGTCCCCGAACCCCGGTGACTGCATGCTGCTCGGCCTGTCCGCGGCCGTCCCGCACTGCGCGGTCGCGCTCGACCTGGACAGCAGGGTCGACGGTGTCGGCGTGGACCCGCGGCAGCCGCCGCTGGTGTGGGAGGCGTGGACGGAGGACGGCTGGCGGGAGTGCGAGGTCGACCAGGACGGCACCGGCGGCCTGAACCGGCCCGGCGAGGTCGTGCTGCACGTCCCCGGCGGCCACGTGCTGTCCCGCAACGGCGGCCGGGAGGCCGGCTGGCTGCGCTGCCGGGTCACCGAACCCCACCCCGACCAGCCCTTCTACACCACCTCCCCGACGGTCCGGTTCGCCGAGGCCTGCACGATCGGCGGCACCACCGGCGCGGTGCACGCGGAGACCGTCGAGGACGAGGCGCTCGGCGAGTCCACCGGCCTGCCCGGCCAGCGGCTGCACCTCGCCCACGCCCCCGTGGTCGGCGACACCCCGCCGCTGCTCCTGCAGACCGCCGAGCACGACGGCGAGGGCGGCTGGCTGGACTGGCAGGTGGTCCCGCACTTCGCGGCCTCCGGGCCGTACGACCGGCACATCACGCTCGACGCGACCACCGGCGAGATCGCCTTCGGCCCCGCGGTGCGCGAACCGGACGGCTCGCTGCGCCAGTACGGCGCGGTGGCCGCGAAGGGCGCCGTCATCCGGGCCCGCCGCTACCGCACCGGCGGCGGCCGGGAGGGCAACGTGGCCCGGGGGTCCGTGCAGATCCTGCGCTCCTCCATCCCGTACGTCTCCGAGGTCGTCAACCGGGAGGCGGCGCGCGGGGGAGTGGACGGCGAGACGGTCGCCGAGGCCAAGGTGCGCGCCCCGATCACGCTGCGCGCCCAGGAGCGGGCGGTGACCCTGCGGGACTACGAGGAACTGGCCCGCCGCGCCGCCCCGGAGACCGCCCGGATCACCTGCCTGGAGGGCGAGGAGGGCGAGCACGGTGCCTACGCGGTACGGGTCCTGGTGGTCCCGCAGGCCGTCGCGGACCCCGGCGGGCGGCTGCGCTTCGAGCAACTCGTGCCCGGCGACGCCCTGTTGGACCGCATCACCCGCCACCTGGACGAACGCCGCCTGATCGGCACCAGGCTGGCCGTCGGGCCGCCCTTCTACCAGGGCGTCACCGTCGTCGCCACGCTGCACGCCTTCCGCGGGGTGGACGTCGACCGGGTCCGCCGCCAGGCCCACGACGCCCTCTACCGCCACCTCGACCCGCTGACCGGCGGCGCCGACGGCAAGGGCTGGCCGTTCGGGCGCCCGGTGCAGTCCGGCGAGGTCTTCGCGGTGCTGCAACGCGTCCCCGGCGTGGAACTCGTCGACGAGGTCGTCCTGCACCCCGCCGACCCGCTCACCGGCAAGCGCGGCGACCCGACCGACCGCATCGACCTGGACGCGCCGTCCCTGGTCTTCTCCTACGACCACCGGGTCCGGGTGATCGGCGAATGACGACAGCCGACGACGTCTTGGGAGGCCCGTGTTGAGAGGCTCGATCGACGGCCTGGGCTCCTCCACCCCCATCGGCCCGATGCTCCCCGCGGTCTTCGCGGACGACGACCTCGCGCTGCGCTTCGTCGCCGGCCTGGACGACGTGATCGCCCCGATCCCCAACGTCCTCGACTGCCTGCCCAGTTACTTCGACCCGGCGCTGGCCCCGCTGGACTTCGCGGAGTGGCTCGGCACCTGGGTCGGCGCGGAGACGGACGGCACCGAGCCGGCACCGCTGCTCCGCGCGGCGGTGGCCGCGGCCGCCTACCTGCACCGCATCCGGGGCACCCGGCGCGGCCTGTCCGAGGCGGTCCGGCTGGCGTTCGGGGTGGCACCGGAGATCACCGAGAGCGGCGGCGCGACCTGGAGCGCCCGCCCGCTCGGTGCGTTCCCCGGCGCCCCGCGCCCCCACCTCCACGTCCACCTCACGCTGCCCGCGCCCACCCCGGCCGACGAGGTCCGCCTGGAACGCCTCGTGGCCGCCGCCCGCCCCGCCCACATGCCGTACACGGTCCAGGTGACCGCTTCTTCCCCGTCCGCCGAAAGGACACCGCAGCGATGACGACCACCCAGAACTGCACGGAGTGCGGCACGGTCGCCGAACCGGGCCAGTCCTTCTGCGACGCCTGCGGAGGGGTCCTGAGCTGGACCGGCAACAGAGACACCCCGGCCGCGGCGTCGAACTCTGCGAGCCCGCCCCCTGGCTGGGACGCCTTCACCCGCCGCGACGGCGGCACCGGCCTCCCCCCACGCGACACCCGCACCCCGACAACGGCAACGGCAACGGCAACCGCGACGGCACCCCCCGCCCAAGAAGAAACGAACCCGACAGCGCCCCTCCAGAGCGAGGGCCCCTCCTCGGCAACGTCCACGACAGCGCCCC
>NZ_JBEYJU010000042.1:17613-72496 GCF_040703965.1 Streptomyces sp. NPDC006655
CCTTCAGGGCCACGGCGACTCCTCGGGGACGTCCACGACAGCGCCCCTTCAGGGCCACGGCGACTCCTCGGGGACGTCCACGACAGCGCCCCTTCAGGGCCACGGCGACTCCTCGGGGACGTCCACGACAGCGCCCCTTCGGGGCTACGGCGACTCCTCGGGGACGTCCACGACAGCGCCCCTTCAGGGCCACGGCGACTCCTCGGCAACGTCCACGACAGCGCCCCTTCAGGGGCGCGGGGAACTGCGCGACCAGCCACAGCCCACCCGCACGGACTCCACGACCCCAGACGCCCCCACCATCCCCACACCTCAAGCCGCCGACGAGACGACGCAACCCCCTCAGACCCCGCCCGCCGAAGGCGACGACGCCCACGACCGCGCCCGCCGCCTGCTCATCCCGGTGGCGGAACCCACCCCCACCCCGGCCCCCGCCACGGTCACCCCCGTCCTCCCCGGCCGCCCCACCCCCCAACGCCCCACCTCCGTACGCGCCCCCGGCGAAGACCTCGGCGCCCACGGCGGCACCCCCTGCCCCTGGTGCGCCACCCCCAACCGTCCCGACCGCCACTTCTGCACCCGCTGCGCCATGCCCATGGCCGGCCACCCCGACACCTCCTCGTCGGCCCCCCGCCCCTGGTGGCGCCGCATCCTCGACTTCCGCAACCGCGAGACCCCGTGGGCGGGCGACCGCCCCCGCCTGCGCCGCACCTTCGACCGCGTCCTCACCTGGATCGGCGTGGCCCTCCTCCTCAGTGTCGTCGCGGTCCTCGCGGTCAACACGCCGAAGGCGATCAGCGCCACCCGCGACCACTTCGCCAAGCGCGTCCAGGTCCCCCCGGACCGCGTCAGCGCGTCCCGTTCGTACGCGGGCCACAAGCCGGACCTGGCCTTCGACAAGCTGAACAACACCTGGTGGGGTCCGGGTGTGACGCAGTCCGGCCAGGGCGAGTGGATCGAGGCCCGCTTCGACGAGCCGACCCGGCTGCTGAACGTCATCTTCACCTCGGGCGAGTCGACCCACTTCGACCAGCTCAAGAAGTCGGCGCTGCCGCACCGGCTGAAGGCGACGATCAAGACGGCCGACGGAAAGACCGAGGACCGCGAGCTGGTCCTCGACCAGACGGCCGGCGGTCAGACCCGCGGCTTCCGCGCGGCGGACGTCGTCTCGGTCCGCTTCACGATCGAGTCGTCGTACCAGGCGTCGGCCGAGACCCAGGTCGCCATCGCCGAGATCGAGTTCTTCGGCCCGTCCAGCGCCGGCTCCTCCTGACGCGCCCGGCTCCTCACCCCGGCTGCTCACCCGGCTGCTCATCCCTGACTGCTCATCAGGGACCGGTACACCGCCGTGGACCTGGGGTTGCTGCGGCAGCCCCAGACTCCGTGCGGACAGTAGTCGGTGAGGGTCTGGTACACCGGCCGGGCGCTCGCGAACCAGTCCAACATGCCCCGCAGGTACGCGGGGTCGTCCCCGTTCTCGTACAGCCCCCACTCCGGGTACGAGACGGGCTTGCCGTGGGCCCGCGCGAAGTCGACCTGGGCCCGCAGCCCGTAGGGCTCCGTCACCTGCTCCGGGAAGGAGAGCCCGCGCGGGGCGTCGTAGGCGTCCATCCCGACGATGTCGACGTACCGGTCACCGGGGTAGCACCGGGTCCAGGGGACCGCGTCCCGGCCCCGGTCGGGCGTGAAGTCGAAGCGGAACCGCTGGCCCGGCACCGACCGCATCGCCGTGACGATCCGCACCCAGTACGCCTTCCAGGCGTCCGGGTCGGGGCCGCAGCGGTGGGTGTACGTCACCCCGTTCATCTCCCAGCCGAGGACGACGACGGTGTCCGGCGCGCCGACCGCCACCAGCCGCCGGGCCAGCGCCCGGAAGTGGCCGTCGTACGACCCGCCCGCCCCGACCAGCAGTTGGCGGCGGACCTCGGCGTCCGGCAGGTGCTCCTCCGTCCGCTCCAGCATGGGCACGTTGAGGACGAGCAGCCGGTCCGGTTCGGCCCGCCGCCAGCGCGCCCACAGCCGGACGAAGCCGGGGGCGCCCTCGATGTTCCGCCACACGTCACCGGGCAGGTAGGTGTGCCCGACGCGCGGTTCGTCGTGGCCCAGCCACGTGCCGAGCGCGCGCACCCGCCGTACGCCGTCGGCGCCGTAGCCGAGGTACGCCCCGAAGGGGCCGGGGGCGGGGGCGCGCGGGGTCTCCGGGCGGGAGACGGGGAGCAGCAGGAGGGCGACCAGCGCGGTGACCAGGACGAACCTCAGACGAACCATGGGGTGCAGTCTGTCCGTTGCGGCACGGCGGTGCGGGCGCTGCGGACATCTTCGAACTTTGTGCGAGACACCGGCCCGGTCTGAACGGACGCCCACCGTCCGCCCGTACCTCCGGGCACGTCAGCGTTCGACCGCAGATCGGAGTCCCCCGTGAACGCATCCGCAGCCATCGGCGTGACCGGCCTGGGCGTGATGGGCCGCAACCTGGCCCGGAACTTCGCCCGGCACGGCTACCCGGTCGCCGTCCACAACCGCACGCCGGCCCGGACCCGTGCGCTGCTCGACGAGTACGGCCACGAGGGCACGTTCGTCGGCGCCGGGAGCGCCGCGGAGTTCGTCGCCGCCCTCGAACGCCCCCGCCGCCTCATGATCATGGTGCAGGCGGGCGCGGCCACCGACGCCGTCATCGACGAGTTCGTCCCGCTCCTCGAACCCGGTGACATCGTCATCGACGGCGGCAACGCCCACTTCGCCGACACCCGCCGCCGCGAGGCCGCCCTGCGCGAGAAGGGGCTGCACTTCGTGGGCGTCGGGGTGTCCGGCGGCGAGGAGGGCGCGCTGCACGGGCCCGCGGTCATGCCGGGCGGGTCCGTCGAGTCGTACGCCGTCCTCGGGCCGATGTTCGAGGACATCAGCGCCAAGGTCGGCGGGGAGGCGTGCTGCACGCACGTCGGCGCCGACGGTGCCGGGCACTTCGTGAAGATGGTCCACAACGGCATCGAGTACGCCGACATGCAGCTCATCGCCGAGGCCTACGACCTGCTGCGGCAGGTCGGCGGATACGCGCCGGCCGAGATCGCGGACATCTTCCGCCAGTGGAACGGCGGCCGGCTCGGCTCCTACCTCATCGAGATCACGGCCGACGTCCTCGCCCACGTCGACGCCGCGACCGGGGCCCCCTTCGTCGACGTGGTCGCCGACGCGGCCGGGCAGAAGGGGACCGGGCGCTGGACCGTGCAGACCGCGCTGGACCTGGCCTCGCCGGTCACCGCCATCGCCCAGGCGACGTTCGCCCGCGCGGCCTCGGGGCGCCGTGAACTGCGGTCCGCCTACGCCGGGTTGCCGGGCGGCACCACGCCACCGCTCAGCGCGACCGAGGCCGACCGCTTCGCGTCCCGTGTCGAGCACGCCCTGTACGCGTCGAAGGTCATCGCCTACGACCAGGGCTGGACGATGATCCAGGACGCCGCCGCCGAGTACGGCTGGAAGATCGACCTCGGTGCGGTGGCGCGGATCTGGCGGGGCGGCTGCATCATCCGGGCGTCCTTCCTGGACCGGATCCGCGCGGCGTACCGGGCCGACCCCGACCTGGTCAGCCTGCTCGCGGAGGGGGAGTTCGCGAAGGAGATCGCGGACGCGCAGGTGCCGTGGCGCGAGACCGTCGCGTCCGCGACCCGCCGGGGCGTCCCGGTCCCGGCGTTCTCGGCGGCCCTCGCCCACTACGACACCCTCCGCGCGGACCGTCTCCCGGCGGCCCTCCTCCAGGGCCAGCGCGACTACTTCGGCGCACACGCCTACCGGCGGACGGACCGGGAGGGCACCTTCCACACCCTGTGGGCGACCGAGGGCCGCCCCGAAACGGAGGCCTGAGCAAAAAAGCGCCCCGTAAGGGGCGCGGGGAACTGCGCGACAAGCCACGACGGCGCCGCGGACGGCTGAGCACCGATGTCCCGCGACGGTCCGATGTGGCTGATCGCGCAGTTCCTCCCCCAGCCTCCGGCCGGGGGTGCCCCCAGAGCCCCTTACGGGGCGCTGTAGTTCGACCTCGTTCGGATGACCCGGGTCAGACGCGGACGCCGAACATGAACGGGCCGCCGATGGTGCTCATCGACTCGTAGCGGACGACCGTGCCGGTGCGCGGGGCGTGCAGGATCTGCCCGTTGCCCGCGTACAGGCCCACGTGGTGCAGGTCGTTGAAGAAGAAGACGAGGTCGCCGACCTGGAGCTGCGAGGCCGAGTAGATCTTGGTGCCGATGGTCGCCTGCGACTCGGAGGTGCGCGGGATGGAGACGCCGGCCTGCGCGTAGGCCCAGGACGTCAGGCCCGAGCAGTCGTAGGAGGACGGGCCGGTGGCGCCGTACACGTACGGCGTGCCGATCTTGGTCTTGGCGGCGGCGAAGGCGGCGGCGGCCCTGCCGGTGGCGGAGGTGTCGTCACCGAGGTCCACGCGCTCGCTGGAGGAGCGGCTGGCACGGTCCTGCTCGGCGGCGAGGGCGGTCTTCTCGGCGGCGGTGAGGCTGTTGAGCAGCTTCTGTGCCGCGGCGAGCTTGGCCTGAACTTCCTTCTTCTTCTGGCCGAGTTCGGTGCGGGTGGCGGCCAGGTCCTTCAGCTTGCCGGACGCCTCGGCGCGTTCCTGGGCCAGTTCGCGCTGCTTCGCCTGGATCTTCTTCAGCGTCTCGACCTGCTGGCTGCTCAACTGGTCCAGCGTGGACGCCTTGTCGAGGTAGCTGTCCGGGTCGGAGGAGAGGAAGAGCTGGAGGGACGGGTCGAGGCCGCCGCTGCGGTACTGGGCGGTGGCCATCGAGCCGATGCCGTCGCGCAGCGCGTTCAGCTCGTCCTGACCGCGTGCGACCGAGTCCTGCAGCGCGGATATCTGCTTCTGGAGCTTCTCCTGCTTCTCCTTGGCCCCGTTGAACTTCTCGGTGGCCTGCTCGGCCTCCTCGTAGAGCTTGTCCACACGGGACTTGACCTCGTTCTTGCTCGGCTTCTCGCTGGGTGCCGCGTTGGCCGCCTGGGCGGAGAGGGCCACGGCGGCAGCGGCGGCGGAGGTGAGCACGGTGACCCGAGCGCGGCTCGGCTGCTTGGGACGACGGTGGGACGCCACGGAGGCGAACTCCTTCCGAGCAGAGGTTCGGGGCAACAGACACTAATGACTCTCTTATGTTCAGTTCAAATCTTCGCTTGAAAATTCTTGGCCGAAACCGATCGGGGCGTCACCGCGGCGCCGGGGCACGCCGGTTGATCGCCCGGACGAACGGACGGCCCGGGTGTCCACAGGGTGTGGACACCCGGGCCACCTGGGCCGTGCCGGGCTACGGGTTCACGACGCTGCCGCCGAAGGTGACGTTCAGCTGGCCGCCGGAGGCGAAGGACCAGCCGAGGGCGCCCGCGTAGGAGGAGCAGCGGGAGCCGTTCGTTCCCGTCCAGAACTGGTTGGAGCTGTCGACGTCGCCGACGGTCTTGTCGTTCGAGCCGCTGACGGAGAACCGGCACGAGGTGTTGGTGCGGAACACCGAGGTGCCCTTGTCGAAGGAGAAGTTGCGCTCGGCGTTGTCGATGCCCACGTTGTTCGAGACGGCCATCGTGCCGGGGTTGCTGTTGTAGGTGAACCCGTGGTGCCCGTTGCCGTAGGCGATGTCGTGCCGCACCACGTGGTTGACGGCGATGGCGTCGCCGCCGAGCTTGTAGCCGTTGCGGTCGCCGTTCGCGTTCTGTGTGCCGTCGGTCAGGGTGCCGTTGCCGTAGGAGAGCGAGTACTCGATGGTGACCGGGCCGATCGCGCCGGTGTCGGTCTTGGTGTACAGGTCCCAGCCGTCGTCGATGTTGTTGTGCGAGACGTCGTACCGGAAGACGTTCCCGGTGCCGGTGGTCAGCTTCGACGCGAACCCGTCGGCGTTCTCGCCGCCGCTGTCCTCGTTGTCGTGCGACTCGGAACTGACGATCAGGTTGTTCGCGGGCCACGCGCTGCTGGGCGTGGTGGAGGAGATCCGGCCGAGCTGGAGGCCGGTGTCGCGGTTGTACGCGGTGACCGTCCGCTCGACGACGTTGCCGCTGCCGCCGACGTAGATCCCGTTGTCACCGGCGTGCTCGACCGTCAGGCCGTACAGATGCCAGTAGTTGGCGAAGAGCTGAACGCCCCGGTTGGACGAACTCTCGCTCTGCGCCGAGAAGTCGAACACCGGGGTCTCGCCGGGGTAGGCGGAGAGCGTGGTGCGGGCGCCGGCGGTCCCGTCAGAGCCGGCCGGGATGGTCACCGTGGCGGAGTAGTGGTACGTCCCGCCGCGCACGTAGATCGTGCCGCCGGCGGCGATCCGGCTGATCGCCGAGGTGAGCGTGGTCGGCGCGGACTGGGTACCGGCCGCGCTGTCGGTGCCGCTCGGCGATACGTACAGCACCGTGGACGCGGCCTGCGCGGGCGTGCCGGACAACGCCACGAGCGTGCCGGCGACCAGGCCGACGGCCGTGATGAGTGGTCTCACGTGCATCGCTGTCTCCGTTCGGTTGCGTTCCGAAGGGTGCGGTAAGCGCTTTCCACTGGAAGCTAGAAGCGTGTCGCGAGCGCGTCAAGATTCATGGATGTAAAGAAAATTCAGAGATGTGATCGACGACTGGTCGCGAGAGCCGTCGGCCGAGGCGGCCGTTGAGGTGGCACGGCGCTGCGCCCTTCGAGCAGCACACGGCGACCGGCGCACCGAGCCGGTCGGTCAACTCCCGCGCGGGCGCCCCGGGCTCACGCGGAACCAGGCGTTCCCCGGAAGCCGTCCCCCGGACGCCGTCCATGCAGGGCGCGGCTGTCCGCCGACTCCCCTGCTGGGCCCGGCATCAGGTCCCCTGTCATGTCATGCGCCAAGGGGCGAGTCCCTGGCCGGTTCCGGCGGGTATGCCGGGGATGTCCCGCCGGAACCGGTGCCGAGTGGGGGCTTCAGTCGATGCGGGCGCCGGTGCCGCTGACCCGGACGCGGGGGTCGCCCGCGCGCAGGGTGACCGTGAGTTCGCCGGGGCGCCCCAGGTCCTCGCCCTGGTGCAGGGTGAGGACCGCGTCCTCGGGAACCAGGCCGAACTCACGGGCGTACGCACCGAACGCGGCGGCCGCGGCGCCGGTCGCCGGGTCCTCGACGACCCCGCCGACCGGGAAGGGGTCCCGGACGTGGAAGACGGTGGCCGACGCCCGCCACACCAGCTGGACCGTGGTCAGGTCCAGGCGGTGCATCAGGGCTTCGAGGCGTGCGAAGTCGTAGGCGAGGTCGGCGAGGCGGGCCCGGGTCGCGGCCGCGAACACGAGATGGCGGGCGCCCGCGAACGCGACGCGCGGCGGGAAGGCGGGGTCGAGATCGGCGGCCGGCCAGCCGAGCGCGGCCAGCGCCTCCGTGAGGTCGGCGGCGGGGATCGCCTCGGTGTGCGGCTCGACGCTGGTGAGCGTGGCCCGGATCGCGCCGTCCTCCTCGGTCACCGTCACCGGGACCGTGCCGGCGCGGGTGGCGAACACCAGCTCGCCGGGGCCCGTCCGCTCGGCGAGTGCCACGGCGGTCGCGATGGTGGCGTGCCCGCAGAACGGCACCTCGGCCTTGGGGCTGAAGTAACGGATGCGGTAGGCCCGTTCCGCCCCGTCGGCCGGCCGGTCCGGGGGCGCGGTCAGGAACGCGGACTCCGAGTACCCGAGGTCGGCGGCGATGGCCAGCATGTCGCCGTCGTCCAGGCCGGTCGCGTCCAGGACGACCCCGGCGGGGTTGCCGCCGTCGGGGGTGCTGGAGAAGGCGGTGTAGCGCAGTACCTCGGGGCGTGGCGCGTTCGTCGTCATGACCGGGGCAACGTGGGGTCGCGTGACGGCTATTCCTGGGTGGGGGCGGCCGCCCCCACCCTCCCCTCCCCGAACCGTGCGATGGCCGCGAGGATCGTGTTCCGCATCGTGGGGCTGCCGGTGTGGCCCGAGTCGTCGATCACCTTGAGTTCCGCGTCGGGCCAGACCTTGGTCAGTTCCCACGCCGTCTTCAGCGGGCTGCCGATGTCCAGGCGGCCGTGGATCAGGACCCCGGGGATACCGGCCAACCGGTGGGCGTTCCGCAGCAGTTGGCCGTCCTCGAGCCAGGCGTCGTGGGAGAAGTAGTGCGCGCAGATGCGGACGAAGGCCACCAGGGCGTCGTCCGGCCGGTTGCTGTACGCACCGGGATTGCCCAGAGTCTCGTGGGCGACGACCGCGTCCTCCCAGGTGGCCCACGCGCGGACGGCCGCGGCCCGGACCGCGTCGTCAGGGCTGTTGAGCAGCCGGTCGTAGGCGGCGACGAGATCACCGTCGCGGTCGGCGGCCGGCAGGGCGTCGCGGAAGGCCTCCCAGGGGCCGGGGAGCAGACGGCCGACACCGCGGTAGAGCCAGTCCGTCTCCTCCGGCCGGGTCATGGTGACACCCGCGATGACGATCTCGGAGACCCGCTCGGGGTGGCGTTCGGCGTAGGCGAGGATCAGGGTGGAGCCCCAGGAGCCGCCGTAGAGGAGCCAGCGGTCGACGCCCAGGTGCTCGCGCAGCCGTTCCATGTCGGCGATCAAGTGGTCGGTGGTGTTGGCGGCGAGGCTGACCGCCGGGTCGGAGGCGTGCGGCAGGCTCTCGCCGCAGCCGCGCTGGTCGAAGAGGACGATCCGGTACACCTCGGGGTCGAACATCCGGCGACTGTGACGGCGCCCGCCGCCACCCGGTCCGCCGTGCACACACAGGGCGGCCTTGCCGTCGGGGTTGCCGCTGGTCTCCCAGTAGATCCGCTGCCCGTCACCGACCTCGAGGAGCCCACGGGCGTACGGTTCGACGGGCGGGTACTGCTCGGGCATGGTGCTCTCCCCTGCTGTCCGAGTGAGTGAACAGCCATGTCTACCAGCAGGGTTGAGTGAGGGGGCCAGGGGAGCCCAGCCGCGGGCGATGCCGGTCGGTCCCCCGGCGGTGGTGGTGGGCGCCGCCGCCCGGGGACACCGGGCCGGGCCAGAGCCGTGGTGACCGCCGTGGTCGACTCGCTGCGCCGGGAACCGCCGGCGGCGCGGTGAGCCGTCACGCCTGCGCGGGGAGCGCCTGTTCCGCCCAGATCGTCTTGCCGGTCGGGGTCTGGCGGCTGCCCCAGCGTTCCGAGAGCTGCGCGACCAGGAGCAGGCCCCGGCCGCCCTCGTCGTAGACCCGGGCGCGGCGCAGATGGGGGGCTGTGTTGCTGCCGTCGGAGACCTCGCAGATCAGGGACGCGTCACGGATCAGGCGGAGGGCGATGGGTCCTTCGCCGTAGCGGACCGCGTTGGTGACCAGTTCGCTGACGATCAGTTCCGTGGCGAAGGCCGCGTCCGTCAGCCCCCAGGCCTCCAGCTGTTCGCCCGCCATCTTGCGGGCCCCGGCGACCGCCGCCGGATGCTGCGGGAGCTGCCAGGTGCGGACCTTCGCGGTGTCCAGGGCGGACGTGCGGGCCAGAAGGAGCACGATGTCGTCGGCGGGGCGGTCGGTCAGGACCGTGCGCAGTACCTGGTCGCACAGGTCCTCCAGGGGCACGGCCGGCCCGCCGAGGGCCCCGCGGAGCAGGTTCAGGCCCACCTCGATGTCGTGGTCGGCGGTCTCGACCAGACCGTCGGTGTAGAGGGCGAGCAGGCTGCCCTCCGGCAGGTCCACCTCGACGGACTCGAAGGGAAGACCGCCGAGGCCGAGCGGGGGTCCGGCCGGGAGGTCGAGGAAGCGCACCCGGCCGTCGGGGGTGACCAGGGCCGGCGGCGGATGCCCGGCCCTGGCCATGGTGCAGCGGTGGTTCACCGGGTCGTAGACGGCGTAGAGACAGGTCGCACCGACCTCCCCCAGAGCCGCCCCCGGCTCACCCGCCCCCACCCCGCCGGCCCCGCCGGCTCCTTTCTGACGGCCGGGGAACACCGGGGTCTCCTCGGGGTCGAGGCGGATGACCAGGTCGTCCAGCTGGGTCAGGAGTTCGTCGGGGGCCAGGTCCACGTCCGCGAGGGTCCGTACCGCCGTACGCAGGCGCCCCATCGTCGCGGACGCGCCGACGCCGTGGCCGACCACGTCGCCGACCACCAGCGCGACCCGGGCGCCGGACAACGGGATCACGTCGAACCAGTCGCCGCCGACGTCCGCGCCCGAGCCCGTGGGCAGATAGCGGTACGCCACCTCGGTGGCCGCCAGACTCGGCGGCGGACCCGGCAGCAGACTCCGCTGGAGCGCGAGGGCGGTACGGCGCTCGCGGGTGTAGCGGCGGGCGTTGTCCACGCTCACCGCGGCCCGCGCGACGATCTCCTCCGCGAGTCGCTGGTCGTCCTCGGTGAACGACTCGGGCGTGCGGTGCCGCAGGAAGTGGACCAGGCCCAGGGTGACGCCCCGGGCGCGCAGCGGCACCAACAGCACCGAGTGGATCATGTGCCGGGCGACGGCGTCGGCGCGGGCCTGGGAGGCGGCGATCCACTCCCGCATGCCGGGGTCGCCGGGGCTGTGGCGGGTGGCCCGGCCGCCGGTCAGGGCCCACATCGGGGGCGAGTCCACCAGGTAGTGCACCGGGTCGCCCCGGGCGGCCACCGACTCCGGGCAGCCCGGCAGGACCGACCGCTGCGCGGTACGGCGTACGGTCAGGGACCGGCCCGGCGGCAGCGGTTCCGGCTCGTCGCCCAGGGCGACGGACTCCAGCAGGTCGACGGTGACGTAGTCGGCGAACTGGCCGACGGCCACCTCGGCCAGTTCCTCGGCGGTCCGCACCACGTCCAGGGTGCTGCCGATGCGCATGCTCGCGTCGTTGAGGACGGCCAGGTGGCGGCGGGCCCAGTACTGCTCGGTGGTGTCGAAGACGACCGCGGACAGGCCCTGCACCGCGCCGGTCTCGTCCCTCAACGGGGAGAAGAACATCGACCAGGCGTGCTCGCGGGTCTCGCCGGGCGCCTGGCCGTGCTGCTCGTGGAAGACCGTCCGGCCGGTGCGCAGCACCTCCCGCTGCAACCGGTCGTACTCGTCGAAGGGCGGCCCGGGCTCGATCTCCCGCAGGGTCAGGCCGCGCATCTCCGCGACGGGCAGGCCCATGATGCGGGTCATGACCTCGTTGGCGGTGACGAGCCGGGCGTCCCGGTCGTAGATCGCCACCGGCATCGGCAGCTGGGCCAGCGTGAGGTCCCACAGGGCTGCCGCGCCCGCCTCGCCGCGTCCGCTCACGGTCGTCCGCGCCGCGCCGGTGACCAGCCAGAGCGGCCGGCCGGGCCCGGCGGTCAGCGGGATGCCCTGGAGGCGTACGACGACCCGGTCGCCGTTGCGGTGCCGCAGCGCCACCTCGGTGGACCAGCGGTGCCCGGCGGCGAGGTGGCGGCGCGCGGACGGGGGCAGGCGCCCGGCGAGCAGGGACCGGGCCGGTCGGCCGACGACCTCGGTGGCTTCGTACCCGAGCAGGTGCCGGGCGCCCGCACTCCACACGAGGACCGCCCCGCCGGCGTCGACCACGACCGCCAGGTCCTCCGGTACGCGTGCGTCCATGGTGCCTCCGGGGTGTCCGGGTGTCCGGGTACCCGCACCCGTTCCAAGGATCCCGCCGTGTCCTTTTCCGCTCAACCGACCGTGGGCGGCCCCCCTGCCCCTTTGGTGGTCAGGAGGTCGCGGCGGGGGTCTGCCTGATGCCGTCCACGACCGTGCGTTCGAGGATCGCGGTGGTGTAGACGACGGTGCCGGGCGTGATCAGGCCGTCGGCGCCGCTGTTCTGGCGCACCTGGACGGAGCGCTCGCCGAGGAAGACATGGCTCCTGCTGTCGAAGATCCACTCCTCGCGCTGTCCGCTGGTCTCGTCGAGCCGGGCCACCGCCACACCGTGCCGGCCCACCGCGTCCGTCGCGTCGTCGACCACGACGACACCGGGGATCTTCGCGGCGGCCTTGAAAAGCGCCGGGTACAGCCCCGCCGGCGGATAGCTCCCGCCGAGGAGGTCGCCGATGGTGGTGAACGCCTCCTGGTCGGGGGAGTTCCCCTGGCCCTTCGTCTCCTTGTAGATCTTGGCGAGCAGCTTGTCGGGGTCGGTGGTGAGCTTGGCGAGGTAGTCGTACGACGGGCTGTTCAGGGACGGCTTCGGGGTCTGGCCCCGGACGTCGGGGCGGTCCAGGGTCTCGCCCTCCGGGTTGTCGTCGACGGCCGGGTCGATCAGCCAGCCCTTGGAGCCGTCCGGGGACATCCAGGTCTGCCGGGTGTGCAGGGGATGGACGGCCAGGAAGGACTTGTCGCCGACGTGCCTGACGTAGGACTCGGCGGACCTGGACCTGAGGTAGACGTACTGGCCGGGCCGGACGTCCGGGTGGGAGGTCCGGGCGGCCGCCAGCGAGATCTGGTCGAGCAGCTGGGGCACGCCCTTGCTGCTGGCCGCCCCGATGGTGGTGGTGAGGGCCGGGCCGGCGTCCCGCACGCCGTTGCCCCCGTTGCCGGAGAGGGTCACTCCCGCGACGACCGCCGCCGTCAGTGCGGCCGCCGTCAGAGGCAGGGCGACGGCCGGGCGGGGGAACCGGCGGCGCCGGGGCGCCGGGGCCGGGGTCCGCTCCGGCTGCCGCGTGTCGTGGATCTGGGCCATCAGTCGCTCCTTGTGGAACCGGTGGCGGCCCGGCGGCAGGTCCCGCGCGGTGGCGGACAGCAGCTCGGCGCTGCGGTCCCCCTGCGCCGGGTGGTGACGGGAGGTGTTCGCGGTCATCGTCTTCCTTCCTGTGCGGGCCGGATCACGTGGGTGTGATCACCTCTTGTCTGTCGGGAGCGGCGGTCGCCTTCCCGGATTCCGCGGACTTTCCTCGGTGGTGGGCCGGCCGACGGGGGAGCGGCGGGCGCGGGGTCGGCGAGGTCGCGCAGCTTTCTTCGGGCGCGGGAGAGCCGGGAGGCCACGGTGCCGACGGGGATGCCGAGCGCCTCCGCCGCCGCCTCGTAGTCCAGGCCCTCGCCCAGGCAGAGCGTGACGACCTCGCGCTCCGGTCTCCGGAGGCGGCCGAGGGCGGTGAGGGCGGCGGCGAGGCGGTGCCGGTCGTCGACGCGGGCGGCCACCTCGTCCGCGTGGTCGGGCACCGACAGCTGCGCCGCCGCCGCGGCGTTCGCGGCGGCCCGGTACCGGCGGTTGCTGCGGTACTGGTTGCGGGCGGTGTTGGTGGCGATGCCCAGCAGCCAGGGACGTAGCGAACCGCCCTCGGGGTCGACGCGGTCGCGCAGCCGCCACGCCTCCAGGAAGGTCGCGGCCATCACGTCCTCGGCCACCGACCAGTCGGCGGTCAGCCGGAAGGCGTGGTTGTAGACGGCGCGCGCGTAGCTGTCGAACAGCTCCGCGAACGCGCTCGGCTCCCCGGCCCGTACCCGGGTACGCATATGTGTGCTCACGTCACTGAGCTGTCCGGCACGCCCCACCGCCTTCCCGTGATCCGGGCCACACCCGAACCTCTCCCCCCGCCGACACCTCGGCCGCCGCCCAGCCTCGACGCGCCGAGTCCGCGACACGACTCGCCAGACTTACGGCCCAGGCCTCCCGAGTCTGCGACACGGCTCGCCGGACCTACGGCCGGCCTTCCGGGGCAGCGACACGGCTCGCCGGACCTACGGGGCCTTCCGGGGCAGCGACACGGCTCGCCGGCCCTACGGCTCAGGCCTCCCGGGGCAGCAACAATTCACCCGACCCACGCCCCGTCCCGAGGCCGCCCTTGTGCAGCTGTCGGCGTGCCGTGCCCGCGTATCCCGTGGGCCGGCCCCGGCACCCGCTCTCACGGCCAGGTCTCCTCCGGGTCGGCAGGACGGCGGGGCCGGCCGGAGTGGTCCGCCGCCCCCGTGATGGCGCCGATGATCTCTTCCTGGGAGGTGGTCCCCACCTTGAAGAGGCCGTTGTTGTGGCCGAGACGCAGTACGGCGACCCGGTCCGCGACCGCCTTGATGTCCCCCATGTTGTGGCTGATGAGCAGCACCCCGGTACCCCGGTCGCGGAGGTCGTCGATCAGGTCGAGGAGCTGGTTGGCCTGTTCGAGGCCGAGGGAGGCGGTGGGTTCGTCGAGGAGCAGCAGACGGGGCTCGCTGAGGAAGGACCGGGTGATCGCGACGACCTGCCGCTGCCCGCCGGTGAGGGTGGCGAGCGGGGCCCGTACGTCGGGGATGTGCAGGGGCAGGATCCGCAGGACCTCGCGGGCGCGGCGCTCCATCTCGGCCTCGTCCAGGACGCCGCGGCGGTGGATCTCCCGGCCGAGGAAGAGGTTGCCGACGACGTCGAGGTTCCCGCACATCGAGAGGTCCTGGTAGACGGTCGCGATGCCGAGGGCGCGGGCGTCGTGCGGGCGCTTGATCTGGACGGGGCGGCCCTCCCACTCGATGGCGCCCTTGTCCGGGGTCACGACCCCGGAGATCACCTTGACCAGCGTGGACTTCCCGGCGGCGTTGCCTCCCATCAGCGCGACCACCTCTCCGGCCCTGATCTCCAGGTCGACGTCCACCAACGCCTCGACGGCAGCGAACCGCTTGCAGACGCCGTGCAGCGCCAGCAGGGGCTGAACCACGGGGCCACCACCTCCCTCACCCGTGCGACGGGCTCATCGGGTGAGTCCGGCCTTGCCGCAGGCGGACCGGAGTTTAGGCGTACATGTCTGATCGACGCGGTATATACCGTCCTTCACCAGCGTGTCCTTGATCGCGCCGCCTGTCGTGCCGGTGGCCACGGAGCCGACGGGCTCGCCGCGGCCCAGGGCGACGGCCATCCGGCCGGCGGCCGCGGCCTCGGCCCCCTGGGCGGGCCGGTCACAGGCGACGACCGGAATGCCGGCAGGTGCGCGGCCTCCACCGACGAACGCGGCACCTTGGGGTCGATGGCGGCCACGACCAGGACGTTCACGCCCGGGGTGATCAGGGCCTGGAGTTGTGGCTGCTGGACGTCGGCGTCAGGGGTGGCCGCCACGACCGGCGCCGGGCAGTGCGGGCCCAGCCGCTTCAGCTCCTGCTCGATGAGCGGCCGGTCGAACTGCCCGGACCGCGAGGCCCCGCCGCCCGGCAGCCGGACGCCGACGCTGAGCCGGTCGCCCCCGCTCCCGCCGTCGTCGCCACAGGCGGCACTGCGCACCAGTCCGGCCCCGATCGCGACCGCCAGGCAGTCACGGGCGAGGGATCCGCGCCGCGCACCCGCAGGCCGGATGCCGCGACCCATGACCGGTTCCTTGGGTGGGAGACGCCGCCTGGTCCGCGACTCCCTCGACGCCGGCCGCGCCCGCCTGGACCGACTCCCCAAGCCAGCCCACCCCGAACACCACTTCATCATCGACCCTGACAAGTGGGACTTCTACGAGATGGACGCTTACCGTCTCCTCGGAGACGTCGAGCGCGCCGCCGCCCACGCTCGATCGGTCATCCGCATCAGCACCGGGCCGGACGGCACCGAGATCTCACCGATGCGCGCCGCAGAAGCCCGCCTCACCCTCGGAGTCGCCGCCGCCCGCATGGGCGAGATCGAAGAAGCCATCGGCATGGGCACCACAGCCCTCGAAACCGACCGCAAATCCCGCCCGTCCCTGCTTTTAGTCGCGGACGAACTGGACAAGGAACTCAGGTCCCGCTACCCGCGTGAGACCGCCACACGCGACTTCCACGAGCAGGTTATGACCATCAAGCGAGGCGCTGCCAACCCTGAGCTGTCTTTCTGAGCAAGCTCCCTTTATACAGTAGAGAAAGGCATCCAGATGCGGGCCTCCCAGGGGAATACTCCGCTCACACAAGAGTGACTTAGAATCTCCCACGCGGAGGAGAAATAAGTACACACGCAAGATATTCCCTGCCATACGGATACGGCAGGGAATAGTGGTGGTTATGCTTCAGCCAGCTTTCTCAGGTATCTCAGTGTCGGCTACCACCGCGCCGGTCGAAGCGTCGACCGTGACGTCAGTTTTCCCGGTTCCGATAATCCAGACAGGTCTCCATGAATCGGACACCTTCTGCGCCAGTAGGAGTGCCGCCTCAGTCGCCCGACCGGTTTTCTTCGTTGCGATACTTCGGGCCTTCGCCTCGCCTACCGTAACCTTGGGAAGTTTCGGATCTTCAACCGACCTAGCTGTAAATCCAATGACACGAGCAGTTGTTGTGATGGTGAGAGTCAGCCGCATCGGCATCATCACGCCACCCATATATCGCCGATAGGTGACGGTATAGGCACGAGTTGGGCCATCCCCTATGGAGCGGATCGCTCGCTTGCTTCCAACCACGTCCTCCGGGAACCAGTGGCGAGCGAACTTGTCAGCTGCTTCGGCAACCTCACTCTCGTTGAGTTTGCCCTCGTCTCCCCGCGTATTCGAAGACCAAGCCCTCTCCAAGGTCTTGTCAGGCCACCAGCCAGACACGCTGCCGCGATTGGTCCGGACACTGATTCGCAAGTGGTCACCCTGCTTCTCAGTTTCGGACTGACGTACCTCGGTTTCGCTACCAAAGATTCCTTTGGCGGTGGAAGTGATCCACTCGTTTGCAAGGGCAGAGGATTCCACAAGGCTGTGAGTCCGATCGTCCTGCGCGACAACGTCCACAGGCTTGATCCGATCGTGGAAAACCCCGGCTACGCCCAGGGCACCGATCATCGCTACGGCAACGCCCCAGACGAGGTCGCGAACAGGTTTAGCCGTTGCCTGCCTCCGCCCATACAGCCAGGCGGCACCAGCAGCTGCCCCGAACACGGCGCCGGTCCCGTTGGCCACGAAATCAGTAGCACTGCACGCGCGTCCGAGATTGCCCACAGCCTGGGTCAGTTCCACCGCCGCACTCAGGATGACGAACGCAACCGCGACGGTCACCGGCCGCCTGAACAGTAGGACAGCCAGGAATGCGCCAGGAGCAAAAAGAGCGATGTTTAACAGGGAACTCGCCGACGTCAGCAGATGAATGGGGGCCCCGGTATCACACTGTCCCGGCTTCAGGCCGGCATTGCCGGCGAGCAGGGTCACAGCAATAATGCCAGACAGGTAGACCGCCAGCGCGGTTCGCAGCGGCCAGGGCTTGCCACGAGCTTTCGCCACCAGTGCTGTCGGAAGGCCTAGCAGGACGGCAATTGCCAGGAAGGAGGCAACCAAACCTGGAATGGCCGCGATGGACGCTTCAATCACGTGATGACCTTACGGGCGCAGCACCCAGGGAGTGAGGTTCGCTCCCCGGGCGTCGCACCATAGCGGTTAACCCCAATACCGGCAACTTAGGGGCAATCCGGTCGTTGTTGTTGGCGTGGCAAGAGCGGGTCAGTCGAAGTCATCTGGTGAGCGGTTGTTCGCGCGGGTGTGCCGTCCGGTTGCCACACCGGGCACTCAGGGCGCCTTCTACCGCGACTGGCGGCTGACCGCGATCGACGGCACCACATTCGACCTGCCCGACACGAAGGCGAACGTGGAGGCGTTCGGCCGTCCGCCCCGCTCCGGGCGTGGTGAACAGGACGTCGGCTACCCGCAGTTGCGCATGGTCGGCCCGGTGGAGTGCGGTACCCACGCCGTCTTCGATGCCGCGAACGGAGGTCTGCGGACCGGAGAGCAGGCTCTGGCCCGGGCGGTCCTGGTGTCCCTGCGCCCGGGAATGCTGCTGCTGGCCGACCGCGGCTTCTACGGCGTGGACCTGTGGCGCACCGCCGCGGCCACCGGGGCGGACCTGCTGTGGCGAGTCCGCAAAGACCTCGTGCTGCCGATGGTCGAGCAGTTGCCGGACGGCTCCTACCTCACCGAGATCTTCGATCGGAGCGACATCCACCACACCCGTCATGGAGTGCCAGTACACGCAGTGGAATACACCATCGCCGGCCACGAGGGCGTCTACCGGCTCATCACCACGATCCTCGACCCGGACACGGCCCCGGCCGCGGAACTGGCCGCCCTCTACGCCCAGCGATGGGAGTTCGAGTCCACCCTCGACGAGATCAAGACCCACCTCGGCGGGCCGCACCTGGTACCGCGTTCGCAGCACCCTGACGGGGCCGAGCAGGAACTCTACGGCTTCCTGCTCGTCCACCACGCGATCCGGCACCTGATGCACCAGGCCGCACGACAAGCCGACCGGGACCCCGACCGGATCTCCTTCACCCGCTCACTGCGCGTCGTGCGCCGCCAGGTCACCGACCAGGCGGCATTTTCCCCCCGGCCGACTCGCCCGCGCGGTCAAAGCCACCCACGCTGAACTCCTCGAACGCCTCCTGCCACGGCGACGCCGCCGGGCCAACCCCCGCGTCATCAAACGCAAAGTCGCCAGCTGGCCCCTCAAACGCGCCGCCCACCGCGTTGCAGACCGCCCAAGTGTCCCGGCCGTCAACATCGTTGGTGCCACCAAACCCAAACGGGTCAAGCGAACACCAAAACCATAAGTTACCGGTATTGCGGTTAACCCCGCTGTTTCGGTTGAGATGAGGCGGCTTCGCTGATCACCAACTGTTGGGTGGCCGAGGCGATTTCGTCGCCTGGGCATGGCGGAGTTCCGGCGCGGTGGCCGGGTTCTCCAAGGTCTTTCGGATCGCGGGTGGGCGGGGGACGGCCGGTCAGTCAACTGGTCGGGGCAGTGCGGCGAGGCGGTGGAAAGCCGTGGCCAGTTCGTGTCTCCAGGGCCAAGTAGCCGAGATCCGCAGGCGAAGGCGGCGTCCGCCGCGGGTGAGGCGGGCGGCGACGTGTAGCAGCCGGTAGCGAAGCTTCTTGGGTTCGGCGGCGGCGAGTTCGCCGTCGAGTAGAAGGACGCGGGCCCAGGCGAGGAGATCGATCGCCGTGAGGCTGAGTTCGAGCCAGGTGGCGTTGACGCCGAAGTGGCGGGAAGGGAAGCGGCCGAAGCCGGTGTCCTTGCCGCACCGGATGTGGTCTTCGACGGTGGCGTGTTGGCGGTGGCGGACCTCCAGGAACTGCGCGGAGCCGCCGCTGGAGTAGGGGGTATCGGTAAGGAATACCTGGTGCCGCAGGCCCTCGTCGTGATCGAACAGGGACAACTGAGCGCCCGGGTACGGTCGTTCGCGCCGCACGATGATGCGGGTACCGGCCGGGTAGCCGGCAAGGTCGGCCATGCCGGTCAGCTCGGCGACCTCGGCGCCGTCTCGCATTGTCCCGTTCTGGTCCAGGGCCGGATGCCAGACCTGCTCAGGGAGGGTCCGGATCGCGCGGCGGATGGGCTCGGTGACCGCGTATCCGACCGAGAAGCGCAGGTCCAACCCGTGCGCGCGCAAGGTCCGGATGTGGGCCAGGAAGGCTTTCGCGGATCCGGCGCTGTCGGCCCGGACCAAGATCTCAGTGCCGTGCCGGTGAGCGTCGGGGATCTGCGCGAGGGCGTCGTCCAGCACCGCAATGTGATCGACGGCGGTGTTGGCTCCAGAGTTGCCGGCGCAGTCGGCCGGACATGGCCTCGCCGGTGTTCGCGAGGAAACACAGCAGCGGATGGAAGCCGAAGCCGCCCTTGTAGGTGGGCGCGGCCGCCTCCTTCTCGGAGTGGCAGGTGATCAGCGTGGCGTCGAGGTCCAGGACCAGGGCGGAAAGTTCTCGTCCACCGGCCCGGACAGCGGGTACGCCCTCGCCGGTCTCGGCGGCCTGCAGCCAGGCGACTTCCCGGGCCGAAGCGCGGGCCGCTCGCAGCGACGCGAGTGCGGCCTCGTCGGTGTCAGCGAGCAACCGCCAGGCCGTGGGCGTGGAGGCGACTGGGCCGAACACCCCTGCCTGGTCCCGCAGTACGGCCAGATCCGCGATCGTCTGACCGCCGTCGGCGAGCATCACGGCGAGATCGGTGACGGTCCGGCCTGGATCATGTCCGGTGCCGCGCGGTCGCAGGGGCCTGAGCGCAGTGGAGTAGGCGGTGGTCAGACCGGTGGCCTCGGCGAGATCCGCCAGCAAACGCGCCCCGGCGTGGCCGACCACCCCCGAACCGTCAGTGGAGACGTGGAGCTTGGGACGAGAACCGATAGCCTGCACGCAGAAAGTGCCTTCCGCTTGGACCCACAGAACCCCTCGACAAGGTTCATCGTCCCAGCTCAGAAGGCACTTTCGTGCTTCCACCTCACTTCCGGTCCCGCGCGGCGGCTGGTCGGGCCGTTCGCTCTGACGTACTACGGCGGGATGCGCCCTGCGGCGTGTGAGCGGGAACCGTGACCCGGGCTGGGCCGGCGCCTGGCGCTGTCTCGCTGTGCAGTGGCGCATACGTGCTGGCCTCCGTCGGACTGCTGGACGGGCGTCGGGCGACTGCGCACTGGATGAGCTCCGTCGACTTCACCACCGCTTCCCGGGCGTCGCGTACGACTCTGACGTGCTCTACGTCGAGGACGGCGCCGTCCCTCACGTCGGTCGGCACCGCCGTCGGCATCGACTTCTTGTCTCCACCTCGTCCGCCAGGAGGGCGGTCGCGGCTCCGTGACCGCGGCGAACTCACAGACAGGCCCCGGCGGAGTCCGCCTGCCGGAGAATCGCTCTGGCTCACGGGGCATACTTTCGCATAACATTCGTTGCGTAACATCTGTTTCGTGAAAGGGGATGGGGTGTGCCAAAGCAGATCGACCACGAGCAGCGCCGCTCGGAGATCTCCCAGGCTGTGTGGCAGGTGGTCGGCGAGAACGGCCTGGAGGGGCTGACCCTGCGCGCGGTCGCCGCTGCCGCCGGCTGCACCACGGGCATGGTCACCCACTATTTCCGCGACAAGAAGGCGCTCCTCGCCCATGCCCGCCAGGTCATGCACCGCCGCATGGCCGCCCGAATCGACGCGATGCCCATGCGGGGCACCGCCCGTGAGGGCCTGTACGCAGTGGCCGAGCAGGCGCTGCCGCTGGACGAAGAGCGGCGGCTGGAGGCGGTGGTGTGGTCGTACTTCCAGCTCGCCACCCGTATCGACCCGGAGCTGCTGCACGAACACACCGCCAGCCACGCCTCCTGGATCCGGCGCCTGACCGTAATGGTCCGCGCCGCCTTGCCCGGCCGGCCCGAGCCCGCCGACCTGGAGGGGCGGGTGCGCGTCCTGGTCGCCTGCCTGGACGGGCTGGCCCTGAACGCCGTGACCGATCCGGGCGCCTATCCGCCAGAGCTCCAGCGGCGCGTCCTGGCGATCCAGCTGGATCTGATCCTCGAAGGGAATCTCACTCCGTGACCATCCACGAACTGTCGATCACCGCAGCCCGGGCCGATGACCCCAGAATCGTGCGGCTGGTCCGCGCTCTCGACGCCGACCTCGCTGCCCGTTACCCGGACGAGCCCTGCACAGGCGGCGCTCACCTGAACCGTGGGCTCCGGTTCCTGCTCGCCGAGGCCGACGGCCGCCCGGTCGGCTGCTGTGCCGTCCAGCCCTTCCCGTCCCCGGACATGGCAGCGGAACTCAAGCGCATGTACGTCGCGCCCGAGGTGCGTGGCTGCGGTGTCGCCAGGCGTCTGCTGGACGAGGCGGAACGCACCGCCATCGCGCTCGGCCACAGCGAGATGCGCCTGGAGACGGGCGTCCACCAGCCCGAGGCCATCGCGCTGTACACCCGCGCCGGCTACCACCCGATCCCCAACTACCCGCCGTATGAACACAAGGCCCTCAGCCGCTGCTACGCCAAGCACCTGCCGCTGCCCGGGGCCCGGGCGGATCAGGCGGAGGAACTCGCGGCCTTCCTCACAGGCCAGGGACTCCCACCGCAGGACGCACCAGCTCCCGGCACCCGGTACTGGATCACCAAGGATGCCGCGGGACCGGCCGTGGCGGTCAGCCTGGAACCTCAGGAACGCTGTGTCCTGCTGCACAGCGTCGCTGTCCGTCCGGATCTGCGCGGCTGCGGAGCCGCCCGCCGGCTGGTGGAGCACGCCCTCGCGGCTGCGGCCGCCCAAGGAGCACCTACGGTCTACGTCCTCTCCACGGGTGCCGAATCCTTCTGGGCGCGGCTCGGCTTCCGCCCGGTGCCGGTCGCCGAAGCAGCTGACGCCCTGCCCCACGCCCCGCAGATCCGCCGCTCCCGCGCCGCAGGAACCCTCGCCGACGAAGCCGCCTGGCGGCGCGACCTCACCGTCGCCGGGGCCGGGACCAGCCACCTCGCCGCGCACTCCGAAGCGACCACGGGGCCGCACCGCCCCGCCGCCGGCGCCTCGTCCACGGCCACTGGGCGATGAGACAGGCCGCGTCCGGACCGTCACTACCGCGTTCCTTCTGGTGGCTGTGGGGCAGCGTCCTGATCAGCCGCCTCGGCTCCTTCACGGCCACCTTCCTCGTGCTGTATCTGACGGCGGGGCGCGGATACTCGGCGAGCTTCGCCGGGCTGGTCGCGGCGCTGTTCGGAGCCGGTGGCGTGGTCGGTTCGCTGACGGGCGGGGTCCTGGCCGACCGGGTGGGGCGACGGGCCACACTGCTCGTCGCGCAGGTGACGGCAGCCGGCCTGACCACCGCCCTGGGCTTCGCGGACCGTCCCGTGCTCATCGTGGTGTTCGCGTGCGCGACCGGCGCGGCGAGCAGCGCCTCCCGCCCCGTGGTGCAGACCGTCATGGCCGACGTGGTGCCCGCCGCGCAACGTGTACGGGCGTTCTCTCTGTACTACTGGGCCATCAACCTCGGCTTCGCCGTCGCCGCGGCGACGGCCGGATACCTTTCCGTCCACGGCTACCGATGGCTGTTCGTCGTGGAGGCTGCGACGGGGCTGCTGTCCGCGCTGGTGATCCTCATCATGCTTCCGGAGACGAGGGCCGACTCTGGCGATGTGGGGGAGCGTGTCACTGAGCAAAGGGCCGTCGGGCTGCGGGCCGTACTGCGCGACGGGCCGTTCATGGCGGCCGTGGGCCTGTCTTTCCTTCTGATCGTGGTGTTTCAGCAGGCGGCCGTCGGACTGCCGATCGCCATGGGCCGCGATGGTCTCACCGGCACCCAGTACGGCCTGGTGATCAGCGTGAACGGCATCCTCATCGTGGCCCTACAGCTGCCCCTCGGCCGCGTGCTCGAACACCCTGACCCGGGCCGCTTGCTGGTGTTGGCCTCGCTGCTGTGCGGATGCGGCTTCGGTCTGAACGCACTCGCCGGGAGCGCGCCCGTCTACGCGATCGCCGTGCTGGTGTGGACGCTGGGCGAGATCGTGCACTCGCCCCTGAACATGGGACTGATCGCCCGGCTCTCCCCGCCCCATGCCACAGGCCGCTACCAGGGCGTCCACTCACTGGCCTGGGCCACCGCCACCATCGCCGCCCCGCTGACCGGCGGCAGCGTCATCGACCGCTTCGGCCCCGACACCCTCTGGGCCGTCTGCGCCGCACTCGGTGTCTGCGCCGCCGTCGGCTACGGAGCACTGCTCCTGAGCCCGCCCGGCCCGTACCGGCAACCGGGCCCTCGAATCACGGTGGCCGTGTGGCAGAGAAGGAGGCGCGCCGCCCGTCCTGACCAGTACTGCCCCGAGCCGCCGCATGCCGCTCATCGCGCTCCGGGGAGGCCCAAGACCTGATCGGTCGTCCGTGTGGTGGGCGCGGGCCAGCGACAGCTCGCACACTCGGACAGAGGGCATCAGTATCGCGACACAACACAAGCAACCGTGGTCAAAACCGATCAAGCGGCATGTCGTTCAGCGAGGCCGACGGCACCGCACCACTTCAGACCTATAGTCGTCATGGTCCAACAGTTCGTCGATGCAAAGCCTTCCGGCCGAGGACCTCCTCTTCATAGGGGGTGTCGGTGAGGAACAGCTGGTGACGCAGACTCTCGTCCGGTCGAACAGAGACAGTTGGGCGCCCGGGTGAGGGCGTTCGCGCCGCACGATCACACGGGTGCCGGCCGGGCAGCCGGTCAGGTCCACCATGCCGGTCAGTTCGGTGACCTGGCCGGAGAGTGCCGTCCTGGTTCGATGCCGGGTACCACAACCGGTCGGGGACAGCCCGGATCGCGGCGGCGAACCGGCTCGGTGATCTGGGAGCCGACCGAGAAGAATGTACGGATCCCGCGTTCGCGCAGGTGGGGATATGGGCGAGGAAAGCCTTCGTTCTCCTGTCGCCTCGGCGAGATCCACCAGCAGCCGTGTTCCGACATGTCCGATGCCCCCGTTCCGTCAGCGGAGACGCCAAGTAACGCGAACCGATAGCCTGCACGCAGAAAGTGCCTTCCACTCGGACTGACAGAACCCCTTGGCAAGGTTTATCGTCCCAGCTCAGAAGGCACTTTCCCGTTCCCGGCCAGCAGTTGACTTCGCCTCAATCGAAACGCCGAGGTTAACAGACGTCGACGGGCGGTGTGTAGTAATCGCCGGTGCTGGCTTTCATGTATCCAACGATGCTGCAGTCCGGGACGATAGCCTTGCTCTTGCCTCCCCAACTGTGCGACACCGTCTGCCCTGACTTGATTGTCTTCGACGTGTCCAGGAAAAGATTGAGCGACGTGGTCATGCCAACTGAATGGATACCCTGCTGCCACCAGTCTTTTTGTACGTAGTGGCGGAGTAGTGCAGGCTGCAGTTGGCAGAGACGTCGCAGCCGTCCTGGGCGGTCACACTCAAGACCCCGTTCGACACTTGCGTGCTCTTCGTCCCGAACGCGAATGCACTCGTCCCAGTCATGATCAGTGCGCCCGTCATGACCGCAACCGCCATTTTTTGGCCCAACATATTCGTTCCCCCCTCGTGGTCATTGATCGGTTAATGAGTCCACATCCATCACGAGGTTGTCTCGAAGCATCCTCACAGGGTGGCTTGATCAACTCGGTTTGAGGTATGCACAGAGCCACTCTGTGCCGGAAATGACACGGGCCGCCCATAGCGGCCAAGTTTGCACTGCATTAAGTAGGGTTGACCGGCCGCTGCGAAGGCGACGTTATAGGCGCAAGTGCAGCAAACGTCGAAATTCGACCGTGGTACATCCAGGAGATCGTTGACTCCAGCGGTTCAGGCACCACAGATCGGCTTGAGGGCTGGCGCTGGCGCGCATGCCCTCAATACGTGGACCCGGCCGCAGTCTGCGGCTTATCAGGCCCGACCACGTCTGGGCCCCTTCCCTTAACGAGGAAGAGGCCCCGCTGCTGCATGCGCTCCATCCTCGGCCGAGGACAGCTCATACCCACTCGCACCGCTGAGGCGTCCGTGAGGCGCCTCCAGAGCTTGGCAGCGGCCGTACGACGGGGAAGCCGACAGATGGCGCAGTCGGAGGACCCGTGGTCTCTGTCAACGTGCACCGGGTCGATGATGAAGATCAGGTGGCCTCTGATCTAGGCGTTCTTTGGTTCGGCCTGCTGAACCACCTCGAAGGACCACAGAGTCGAACCCGACGCTGCCGGCTTCGGCTTCTCGCCACCTTCCGCACCGCCGCCCTGGTGCGCCGCCTTCATGGGGCCCTCCATCCACGCCTGGAACGACTCCTCGTCGCGCCACCGCGTGTAGACGAGGTAGTTGTCAGTGCCTTCAACCGGACGGAGAAGCTCGAACCACTCGAACCCGTCCGAGTTCTCCACGGCGTGGGCCCGCGAGGCGAACCGCTTCTCCAGCGTCTCCCGCTGCTCGGCCGGCACGGTCAGTACGTTGATCTTGACTACGCTCATGGGTCCATCCTGCCGCAGGGCTGATCAAGAGAGCGTGAACGGCCGGGACCGGTTTGCCCCACCTCGCGACGGCCGACCGTGTTCCTGGACGAAGCTCTAGCCAGAAAGCGCCTGCGGGGCGCGGCGCCTGTGTGCGGAGGCCAGGCGGTGGCCGTCCACGGGCCCGGCGGCGAAGTCCAGGAAGGCGGCGGGATCCGCGTCCACGGGCACGTCGGCGGCGATCTCGTCGTCCCGGCCCGGCCAGGAGTCGTAGCGGTGGGCGCGGACTCCGGCCCGCCAGACCTCCGACTCCAGCCGGTCGCCGTCGTACTGGAAGGCGGCCAGCACCGGAGCGTCCAGAGCGGCGCCGAGCGGCCCTGAGGGTTCCCCTTAGGGGATGTCACAGGTCTGCGGCAATGGCGGCCTCGGGCCGCCGAGCCCGCACGCGACCCTTCCGGACCGGGTACGTTCGAGGACGTGGCTGGATTCAGGATCGGACGCGGCGGCCGGGACACCCGTGCCCCGCAAGCGCGACCGCAACAACCCGCGTACGGGCAGCAGGCGCCGCCCCAGGGCTACGGGGGGCAGCCGGGGCCGTCGTACGGACACCCGTCGGCCCCGCGGCCCCCGCAGCCGTCGTACCCGCAGCACGGTGGCGGGTCCGGCTGGCCGCAGGCGCGCGGCGGCCACCCGGGGCAGCCCGGTCCCGGGCAGGCGGGCGGCGACGGCCCGGAGTACTTCGGCGACGACAACGGGTACGGCGGACACGGGGGCTACGGCGGCGGCCAGGGCGCCGGTGCCCGTGACCCGTACGCGGCGAACCAGCCGGGTCACACCCAGGCCTTCTCGATCGACGAGGCCGAGGGCTACACCCAGGGCGCGACCTACCACGCCGGTTCGGCCGCGCAGTCCGGCCCGATCGGCCCGCGGCTGCACTGGAAGGACCTGCTGAGGGGGATCGTGCTGGCCCCGAACCGGACGTTCCTCCAGATGCGGGACTACGCGATGTGGGCCCCCGCCCTGATCGTGACCTTCCTCTACGGCCTGCTCGCGGTCTTCGGCTTCGACGGCGCCCGTGCGGACGCGATCAACGCCACGCTCTCCAACGCGGTCCCGATCGTCCTGGTGACGGCGGTCGCGATGGTGCTCTCGTCCTTCGTCCTCGGTGTGGTGACCCACACCCTCGCCCGCCAGTTGGGCGGCGACGGTGCCTGGCAGCCGACGGTGGGCCTGTCCATGCTGATCATGTCGGTCACGGACGCCCCGCGCCTCCTGTTCGCCATGTTCTTCGGCGGTGACGCGGGCTTCGTGCAGATCCTCGGCTGGGCCACGTGGGTCGCCGCGGGCGCCCTGCTCACGCTGATGGTCGGCAAGTCCCACGACCTGCCGTGGCCGAAAGCACTGGGCGCGTCGGCGATCCAGCTGATCGCACTGCTGTCGATCGTCAAGCTGGGCACGTTCTAGCGATCGTCGCGCCACTCCGCGACATCCCGGCTCAACGGCCGCCCACGCACAGCGCTCGGCTGGGAGACCCCGGCCGAGCGCCTGCGCGAACCCCTCGCTACCTGTTCAGGCGAGGCTTGCGCGGCGCCTTCCCCCAGGGGCCGGCAGGCCGCTCCCGCCTGGCCCTCGACACGAATTCCGCACGCGTCAGAACCGCCCGTGGCGGTGGGCGCAGGACCGACTCCGCGTCCCACGGGCCCACATGCGTCCAGCCGAACCCCAGGACCACCTCGTCGAAGACCGGTGCGAAGTCCGCACCGACCAGGTCCGGCATCTGATGGCCGAGCCCTCGAACACGGGCGACGAAGTCCCCGGGCAACGGCACGTGGTGCACCTCCAGGTAGTGCGCGAAGTCCGCGCGCCATACCCACATGCCGTCGGTGACGAGGGACGAACAGCCGGACGTGTGCCGGTGAGCTTCACCCGTGAGGACGTCGACCCCTGCCTCCATGAAGTGCGTGAGGCGATGACCTACGTCCAGATACTCCACGATTTCCGCTTCGTCCGATTCGCCGGACGCCTGCACCTGGGCCGCCAGCGGTCCCGCGGCCACCACACCGGAGTGACCGAAGTCGTCGAAGAAGCCCAGCAGCCTCAGCACGCGGCAACCTTCCTCAGTCGGCCACGTGATCGCGACCAGCCCTGCGCCAGCTTCCCGGCAGCCCGGGTCAGAGGGCTTCCTTGTTCTCCTTGGGGGCGGCCCCCGACCGGTGTACGGGCGGCAGCACGGACCACGGGAAGTTGATCCAGTCGTCGGTGCGCTTCCACACGTACTCGCACTTCACGAGGGAGTGGGACTTCTCGTAGATGACGGCGGAGCGGACCTCGGCGACCGTGTCGAGGCAGAAGTCCCGGACGAGCTTCAGCGTCTTGCCGGTGTCGGCGACGTCGTCCGTGATGAGGACCTTCTTGTCGCTGAAGTCGATGAGGTTGGGGACGGGCGCCAGCATGACGGGCATCTCGAGGGTGGTGCCGACGCCCGTGTAGAACTCGACGTTCACCAGGTGCAAATTCTTGCAGTCCAGGGCGTAGGCGAGACCGCCGGCGACGAAGACACCGCCGCGGGCGATGCTCAGCACTATGTCGGGCTCGAACCCGTCGTCGGCGATGGTCTGCGCGAGCTCGCGCACGGCGACGCCGAACCGCTCGTAGGTCAGGTTCTCCCGTACGGGACCACCGCTGCTCATGTCCGGTTCCTCACACCTGCGTCCGATGGAAGTTGAGGTAGGAGCGGGAGGCGGTGGGTCCGCGCTGCCCCTGGTAGCGGGAGCCGTAGCGCTCGCTGCCGTAGGAGTGCTCGGCGGGGGAGGAGAGCCGGAACATGCACAGCTGCCCGATCTTCATGCCGGGCCAGAGCTTGATGGGGAGGGTGGCGAGATTGGACAGCTCGAGGGTGACGTGGCCGCTGAACCCCGGGTCGATGAACCCGGCGGTGGAGTGCGTCACGAGCCCGAGCCGCCCGAGCGAGGACTTGCCCTCCAGGCGGGAGGCGAGGTCGTCGGGGAGGGTGATGACCTCGTACGTCGAGGCCAGCACGAACTCGCCGGGGTGGAGGATGAAGGGTTCGTCGCCCTCGGGCTCCACGAGCCGGGTGAGGTCCGGCTGCTCGACGGAGGGGTCGATGTGGGGGTACCGGTGGTTCTCGAACACCCGGAAGAAACGGTCAAGCCGGACGTCGATGCTGGACGGCTGCACCATGGTTTCGTCGTAGGGATCGATCCGCACCCGCCCGGCGTCGATCTCGGCCCGGATGTCCTTGTCTGAGAGAAGCACGCCCCGAGGATACGCAAGGCGCGCGGACCCACGACAATCGTGACGAGTCCACGCGCCGGTGTGGCTGCGGTTTCCCTCTCCTCCTCGCTACCGCTTCTCAAGAGCGACCGGTACGACGCTGCGCAGCCGGGCGCACTTGGGGCACCGGACGAGCCGGCCGGGGCCGAGCCGCTCGGCCTGCTGCATCGGGAACGAAGTGGTGCTGAACACGTGCCCTTCGGCACAGCGGACGACGGTGCGTTCCATCAAGTCCCTTGAGTCCCTTCCCCAGGAGCCGCGTCGGGCCAACTGCCGTGACGACGGAAAGCCACATTACGGGATCAAAGGGATGGCTCTCCAGGCGGCACTCCGACCTCGTTGGGACCCTCTCCCGCGCCCCACCGTACGCCCCAACTCCGTTCCCCCGCAGCCGTATCCCATGCCTCCGAACACGCACGGACCCCGCGGTCCGAGCGCCTGGGGTCCGTCATGAGGTACAGTGAGCGAGCGTTCGGACACCGACTCCGGTCGGTTTCTACGCGGGTGTAGTTTAATGGTAGAACATCAGCTTCCCAAGCTGAGAGCGCGAGTTCGATTCTCGTCACCCGCTCCAGATTGAAACCCCAGGTCAGCGGCCTGGGGTTTGTTTGTTGTCTAGTCCAATTCGGGGGCTGTGTGCCCTCCGCGTGCCCTAAGTGCAGGTCAATCCCACCGTCGGGGCCCTTTCTGTCGTCAAGGTCGGCGTAGCGGTGCCGCATCGTCTCGAATCGTGAGACGCATTTCGTGTGGCTTGGGTCACTGTCGCCCGGCGTGCCGTGAAGTCGCTTACGCAAAGCCTCAGTTCACGGGAGCTGTGCACCTACCCGGCGCGCGATGCCTGATCGGAGCCGCAGGCCGGCAAGATCGCCCGCCGTGCCGCCTGCGGCATCCCGGACGATGTGGGGCACGTGGAGAAGTGGCAGCTGGCCCTGGACATGCTCGATGAGACCCGCTCCTGGGGACTCGAGGTGCCGCTGGCCGTCGCGGACGCCGGATACGGCGACGCCGCCGCCTTCCGGCACGGACTGCAGGCCCGCGGCCTGAATTACGTGGTGGGGATCTCCACCACGCTCTGCGCCCAGCCCGCTGACGCGGTGCCGGTCGCCGAGCCGTACTCCGGGATGGGACGCCCGCCGGTGGCGAAGTATCCCGACAAGCCGCGGTCCGTGAAGGAGCTGGTCGTCGCAGCGGGGCGGAAAGCGGCCAGGCCGGTGCAGTGGCGGGAGGGCTCCCGGCCCGGCACCGGCCGCTCGGGCCGCAAGCGGATGTACTCCCGCTTCGTGGCCCTGCGCATCCGGCCTGCCGGACGCGAGGTCCGACAGATGGCCGACGGGCCGGAACTGCCCGTGTGCTGGCTGCTGGCCGAATGGCTCGCCGACGAGAGCGAGCCGGTGCAGTACTGGCTGTCCGACCTGCCCTCCCGCATGCCCCTGACCACACTGGTCCGCCTCGCCAAACTCCGCTGGCGTATCGAGCACTACCGGGAGATGAAACAGGCCCTGGGACTCGCCCACTTCGAGGGCCGCACCTGGAACGGCTGGCATCACCACGTCACCCTCGTCTCCGTCGCGCACGCCTTTTGCACCCTGCAGCGACTGGCCCGAGCCCCAAAAGACGCGGGGCTGGCCTGAGCCTCTACCAAGTCGTCCGTCCGCGAGCTACAGACACTCCTCGCTCACTGGACCGGCGCCTGCCCCAACTGCCATCGCGACATACCAACACCAATACGAACCTGACCAAGCCCTACTAGCGGGTGGGGGTGCCGAGGACCTTCCCGAGCGTGATGGCTACGTCGAAGTCCCGATCCCATGTGAGTGCGACGAGGTCGTCGAACTCCGCCTCAGGGCGGAGCAGATTGAGGACGTCGGCTTCGAATACTGAGCCCGGTTCTGCGAGGTCGAGCGCCTCGTCGCGGAAGCAGCGGTACGTGTTGCGTGACCGGAACATGACCGAGTACCCACCGTCTACGAGCTCTCCCACGGAGACATCCCACTTCGCTTCAAGTGCCTGCAGTGTGCCGGCGACGTCGTCGGCGTTGAGCGGCTCGGTCAACAGATCCACTCCCACCGCTTCTCGGGCCGAATCCAACGGAAGCGTCTCGTCCCAGAGCACCGAGAGGTGGCGCTCGAAACCGATGTCCTCGCGAACTGTTTTGTCGAACTCAAGATAGTCGGTGTCCAGCTTTATGCGCATCCAGCGGGTAATCCAGAGGACCGGGGCGCTGATCAGATTCGCCCGCAACGAGCCATTGCCTTCACCGTAGACAGATTCACGGATGCTCGTCAGCAGCTCTTCGCAGTGGTAGTCCTTGCAGAACCGGAACAAGTGAGCCGACCGCCGTGGCAGACCGTCCCAGCGCGAAGACTGAGGGAGGGGGAAATCAGCCAGAATCGCCTCCAGTTCGCGTTGGAGTCCCGACTTGGCGGCCGACATCACGAGAGCGTCGTCGTTCTCGTCCCACCGCCCGGCGCCCTCATAGTCGAACTTCGCCTTGCACGAGGAATATATGACGGCTTGAGCACATGTATTGAACAGCTCCGTGCTCACCCGGTACGCAACCTCGCAGTGATAGTTGAGGTTGAATCGGTCGAGCTCTCCGTCGGCGACCCGCTCGAAGACATGCTTCGCCGACAGGACGTCTCTGGCGGCACGACCGAGGATCCGCTCGACCTCCCCGGACGAGCTGTCGGCGGACGCTTCGTTGGGGCGCAGATCATCGGAGATCTCCTCGATTGCCGAGTCGAGCCGCTGAAGGGTTACCCGAAGCATGCCGCGTACGGTGTCGATTCGGAGCCTCTGCGCCTCATCTTGGAGCAGCATCTGTTCAATGATCAGGTCGAGGTCGGCCAGGAAGGGGTAGCGGTCGCGCACAAGCGCGTGTCGGCGCCCTCGGGCGTTCTGCTTCGTGAACATCTCGGTTATGACGAGGCCGAGCGCAAAGATATCCGCCGGCTTGCCGATACCGAGGGCGTTGTTCCTCACCATCTGCTCGGGAGCAAGGTAGTTCCGGTTCACCAAGAGGTCCCCGCGATTCGTGAGCAAGGAGTCCTTGAAATGTGCGATGCCGAAGTCGGCCAGGACGAGCCGACGCGCATCAGGGTCGACGAGGACATTCTCAGGTTTGATGTCGCGATGCACTATGCCGTCGCCGTGCACGTACGCGAGCGCATCACAGAGCTGGCGCGCGTAGTCGAGAAGCACCTCAGCATCGATTTCGTCGTTGATCACGTTTCGCAGCGTCATAGGGTAGAAGTCCATGACGTAGTAGAAGAAGTTCGCGTCCTCTGAGCGCGCGTGGATACTCACGACGTTCGGGTGGCTCGATGTCTGCCCGTACTCGATCTCCTGCTTGAAACGCTTGTTGCGAGCGGAGTCCGCGTCGCGGTCCTTCTTAATCCGTTTGACCGCGAACACCTGACCATCGGGCTTACGGCGGGCCTTCCACACCACGGCTGATCCGCCCTGTCCCGGAGCTGAATCGCGCTCGTAAGTGACTCCGTCGATGATGAACGGTTCGTTCTTCGGCATGAACCCACCCTACTGACCCTCGGGGCGGTGACGTCGGCCAATTGCTGCCAGGACCAGAGCGTTCTCCGGCGGGGCGAGGTAGATGCCCGCCACGTCGCGGACCTTGGTCACGAACTGCGGGTCGGTCGACAGCTTCCAGGTCTCCACGATGTGCGGCTTGAGGCCGAATGCCCGCCAGATCCGCGAGACCGCCGACTGCGACACGCCCCCCAACTTCTGCCGCTGTTGGACAGGATCCCGGCCGTGGCCGTAGTCGTCGGCCGACCGTGCAGGCGGCCGGACATGCTCTTCGCCGACCGCGGCTACGGCCACGACAAGTACCGCCGACTCCTGCGGCAGCGTGGCATCCGGCCCGCGATCGTCGAGCGTGGCCAGCCGCACGCCACTGGCCTGGGCACTTTCCGCTGGGTCGCCGAGCGGACCCAACCGCCTGGCTGCCCGGCTTCCGCCGCTTACGGATCCGATGGGACGATGCGACGACATCCACGAAGCCTTCCTCGGCCTCGCTGTCTGCCCGATTGCCGACCGGAACGTTCAGAGGCTTTGTTAGGGCCAGCTAGGGCCGGACTGATCGAAATCCTCAGCCTTACCGAGGGTGGGGTGGCGCACCTGCCGTTCCTGCGGCGTCAGGACAAGAGCGTCTGGCAGCCGCTGGGCGCTCAGCAAGCCTCGTAGGACTTCTCGACCGGGATGTCGCGTGCATTCAGATCGATGCGACCATGAGTACCTGCACCGTACCCTGGTGGGACTCCCCGATGCGGAAAACGCCTTTCCCCCGTTTGTGCCTTCTGGCAGGCTGTGCCGCGTGACAGGCGAAGGTGATGCTGGCAAGCACGACGAGGCGTGGGCGATGGATATCCTCGACCAGCTGAATCGAGGCACACGGAAGGCGCATGAGCGTCGCGACGCGCTTGCGGCAGCGGTTGACGAAATGGCTGAAGGATTCACGCAGTTGGGCCTCAAGCCTTGGGCAATGGGGCGAAGGAGCCCAGCGCGAGAGGACATGAAGGCCCCCGACGTCCTGCTCGGTGACCGCGCCGAACCAGCCGCGAAGATTCTCAGATATGAATCAGCGGTCAACATCCTCAGCGCCGCCGATCAGCTTCGGGGTTTCGCCGTCCTGCTTCGCGCGGAGGCATCGTTGATGGGCGCGGTCTCGGTCGCGCGCGGCATCTTCGAGGCGTGCCTATGGGCCACAGCGGTGATCGACCCGACCATCACCACTGACGAGCGTCTGCAACGCGCCCTGACGCGTCGCCTCGCACGGCTCTCGGCAGGTATCCGTCTCAAGAACATGCTCGGCGATGGCGTCATTGACGCCGATCAGGTCATCGACAACGACGACGACATCGACGACGCCCATGGGACCAACCGCGATCCTGCGAAGGACATCGCCGACATCGAGATCTACGCCAAGGACCGGGGCTGGCCCGTGAAGAAGCGCCCGCGCGCCTCCGAGATCACCCCCCTTTCGATTGACTGGCTCAGCGAGAACCTTGAGCGCCGAATCGGCATCGAGGGGTACGCCTGGACGAGCGGGTCGTCGATGGCGCACGGCGAGCATGCCGCCGACACGGCGTCGTGGATTGAGCTGTCCCAAGACCTTGGCACGGCTCCGGCGTGGTTGATCCAATTGTGGTCGACCGGCGCTTGGGCGGGGCCGCGTCTCTTCCTTGCAACGCTCGCCGGCTACACAGGGAAGATGAGCCTGGGGCGCGAGTATCAGCGATTCGAGAAGCTGTTCTGGAGCGAGGAGAGCAAGAGCTAAAATGTGTGTTTGATTCTGGCTTTTCTGTTTCGCGGAGATATCAAGGAGTCAGGTCGATCACCCAGTGAAGTGATGCGCCGGAAACACCGCTTCTGCGGCAATCGGCAGAGGCGCGGCGGGTCCACCTCCAATTGGTCCCCCTGCTGCGCTGCCGCGTCCCACGCGGCCACCAATGGATATCGGTCGACGGCCGTGACTCCCTCTTCCCCGCGATCTTCCTCACGACAAGACCAACGAGCAGCCATGCCGACAGTCGCACAATCAGCAACATCTGGTAGGGCCTCGCAACGGCGGCGACGGGGCTCCCCCGATCAATCGGTTCGGAGCCCCGGTCTGCTACGCGTGCACCGCGTCTGGAAGTACACGGCGAAGCGCACTGCCCACGGCCGGGCCGGCTTCTGATACCTGGCGCAGGTCGGCGCTCTTCAGGTAGCGGTAGCTCTGCGGCGGGTGGAAGGCTCCCGTCGCACGCAGCGCACTGAGGGGCACCGGCTCGTCGAAGACCACGGGGTCCTCCAAAGTCAGGCCGCTCGCTTGGGCGGCGCCGTCCATGTAGGCGTCGTACTCGCGTCGAGTGATCCCTGTCTGAGCGCGATGCGCCGACCAGACCTCCTTGGGAGACGCCACGTGGACCGAGGCGATGCGCGCCATACCCACCAGCGCCATGGTGGGCGCGGTCGCGTAGAGCAGGACTGGCGTTCCGGGAGGCGCAGCGACGCGTTGGCGGCGGACCTCCACCGTCTTGCTGCCGGCCAGGATCGCGATGGCGAAGCGCGGGTGGACGGACAGCAGCATCGCGCGTTCCGGATCGTTCACGTCTTTCGGTACCCCTCTTTGTAGACCGCCTGGAACAGCTCGTTGCTGATCTTTGACAGCGAGATCAACGAGTTTGATGACCAAGGTAGTCCCAGCTCCCCGGTCAGCGAGGTCAATCGCCTCAGCGCCACCGGCCGAGGGAAGATCTCGGTGTCCGAGAACCTCAGAGCCATGGCGTGACCTGAGGTATCAGCGGCTTCCTGAACCTCAGCTCGACCATATACGCCCAGGTGTTCGAATTTCGAGAACAGGGCATCGGGTGTGTCGATGAGCACCTCGTCCAGCCTGGAACTGCCCACGATCATCTGGCTTTCGACCCCTGCAGGCCCCTCACTGACGTACCAGAGGAGGCGGGCGGGAACGCTCTCGCCTCGATGTCCCGACGAGCGGTAGTAGACGTGCTCCCTACTGATGCCCAGGACGTCGCTGCGGGGAAGGAGCATGGCCGGGACGTTGAACAGTTCGGTCGACCACCGCGGTTTGATCGGCACCATGAACGACGGCAACCCGGAGTCGGTAACCTTCGCCGGCCACCAGGCGCGTTCCACCACAGCGGCTACCTCGGCGGGCATGCCCTCATGTAGAGCAGCTGCTTCTACGGTCAGTTCGCGAGCGAGCCCGCCGGCTACTGCCTCCACCTCAGCAGCCGTACCGCATACGTTCACCAGGAGCGCTACGAGCCTGCCGTCGTGCTCGAAGAATCCGTCATCCCCACCGGCTGCCTTGGCTACCGCCGAGGGATGCGGGTCGGTGATTCGAATGATCTCCGCGCCGCAGTCACGCCCAAGGCGCTTGAGCAGAAAGAGGAGTTGCCTAGCCAGAGTCTCTTCGAGCGGGTGGTCCGCAGTGCGTAGCACAGGGACCACCAGGGTCCGCCCGTCCAGCGCCCATGCATAGAGGGCTACAGGGTGGCCCTCGCCGTCCCGCAGCAGTTCGCGGCGCCATACGACCGTATCGGCGGCCAGGGAGCGCAAGCGTTCGGCGAAGGCTGATCCGGTGTCCTCGCCGGTCTGATCGAAGAATGCGACTAGCTCGTCCTCGGCGCCCGGGGATACCTACATGGACCGGAAGTCCGTGCCCATCAGGTCGGCCGGGCGGTATACCTGGGCCTGCCGAAGCTCGTCCACATGCAGCGTCACCGTGGCGGGCGATACGACGCGAACCCTGGCAACCTCCCAAGCCACGTCCGCCAGGCGGGACAGGAGAGGGTTCCGAGTGGCTAGCACGCGGAGGCCGGCACACGAGGTCTCGGCCACGTAATGCGCGCAGCGACGGAGCGCCCCGTCGTCAGGCAGGTCCGGGAGTGACTTCTTGGTCGCGCTGAGCAGCTCAGCCGTTCGTTCGGTCACAGCCTCAGGGGCAGGAGTGAGCTGACGCAGTCCAGGCAATGCCGCCCGCTGATGCTGGCGCTCGGTGGTGTCGGCGATATCGCGGATCTCATGGACCAGTTGGGGTGTGTAGGCAAGCTCAACGAGATCCGTCATCCAGCCCGCTTCCAGTGCCCGGGATTCCTCTACATCGGTTGTGTAGGCGAGTCCGCGGAGATCAGCGAACACCCCGTGGTCGACCGCCACCACCAGCAGGGCATCACTTTCCACCTCAGTGAAGAGATGGGGGTGCCCCAGATCCAACCACCATCCGTCGAGGATCTCTCCATCCCGGCCGCGTCCCTGTATCTCGCCGTGCGGGACGAACCCCAGGCTCGTCCACATGTCACTCAGCTCGTAGTCCCGACGGCACTTGGCCTTGATACCGAGCCGTTGTGGATACCTCTTCTTGATCTCCTCCACCAGTTGCCGTGCGATGCTCCTGCCGCGCTGCTCCTCAGCCACGCACAGGTGGGCAAGGCGTATGTGCGCGCTCCTTTTCGGGAGCCCGAACAGTGCGTAGCCGATCACCTGGTCCGCTTCAACGGCTACGAGCAGTCCACCGTCTTCCGCTGCCTTGGTGTACGCGGGAGGCTTCAAGAGCCCCAACGTCTTGGTGTAGCGGTTGCCCAGCATGATGGCCTTGTCGATCAGCTCATTCTGCGCAGGCGCAACCGACAGCAACTTGATCGCCACTACTCCCCCCTCCAGAAGGGCCGACCGAGACCAGCCTTAACTCCCCTGTCAGTACATACAGGGAAAGCTGATCTCAACGGAAGCCCTCCCTCAAGGGGGCATGAGGGGCGCACGGTGCTGTAGGGGCAGTCCCAACACGGCTTCGGGCGTAGCGAAACCCAGTCGGTTTTCGCTTCGCCCGCCCGGGCCTTCACGCTTCTGCGGCCGGCCATTCCTCGGTCTGCGCCTGACGGAGTTGCAGCCGCACCTCAGCATCGATGCCCCGAGCGAGCTTCCGCTGGTGCTTAGCCGTGGAGTGCTGGTAGATCAGCTGGGCGCGCTCCGAGGACTGGCCGGCGCGGACCATGAGGTCCTTCAGCTTGGCGCCGGTGTCGGCGGCCAGGGTGTTGCCGGTGTGGCGGAGGTCGTAGAAGCGGAAGTTCTCCGGCATCCCGACCTTGGTCCTGGCCTTGCGCCACTTGCGGCCGAAGGTCGAACGGCGGAACGGGGCGCCCTTCTCGCCGACGAAGAGGAGACCGTCCGGGCCCTTCTCGGCGAACCACTGGAGGTGCCGGCGCAGCTCCGGGAGCAGGAACTCGGGGAGGTGGACGGTGCGCTTGCCCGCCCTGGTCTTGGGGTCGCCGGTGACGCGCCTGCCGTTGGTCAGCTCGGGGGAGGCGAGCGTGATCCGCAGGGAGCATTCGTCGAGATCGACACTGCGACGGCGCAATTCGGCCAGCTCCTCCGGGCGGAGGGAGGCGAAGGCGCCGAGCAGGACCATCAGGCGCCAGCGTGGCCCCATGGCGTCGGCGAGGTCGAAGACCTGCTCGATGGTGGCGGTGGGGCGCTCGTCTGCCTCCTCCTTGCCGGCGCCCTTGATGCGGCACGGGTTGCTGCGGAGGAGGTCGTCGTCGACCGCCGTCTGCAGGATCGCCTTCAGGAGCCGGTATGACTTGGCGACCGTGGTCGCGCCGGTGGCCTTCAGCCGTTCGGCTCGCCACGTGCGGACCGCGGGCGGGGTGACGTCGTCCAGGTCCATGCCGCCGAAGGTCGGCAGGACGTGGAGGCGGAGCAGGCCGTCGTAGCGGTCAACGGTGGTGGGGGCCAGACCGCGCTCCTCCATCCAACGGAGCGCGTACTTCTCGAAGTTCACCGCGCCGGCGTCGGGGTCGCGCCAGACGCTGCGCTCGATGTCGGCGCGAACGAGGTTGAGCCACTCCTGGGCGTCCGTCTTGGTGTCGAACGTCTCCGGCGCGGTGTACCGCTGTCCGTTCGGGCCGATGTAGCGGGCCTGCCACCTGCCGGACGGAAGCTTGCGCGTCGTGCCGAACTCGCGTCGCCGCTGCGGCTTGCGACCTGCCATCAAGCCGCCTTCCCGTAGCGGACACGGACACGGCGGACCGGCTCGACGGTGCGCGCCTCGACGTACTCGGCGATCGCACTCTCGGGGATGCGGACCGGGCGGCCGATCTTGACGTAGCGGATACGGCGTTCGGCGATGAGGCGGCGGACGAAGCGCTCGCCTGTGCCGAGAAGCTCGCCGGCCTCGGCGGCGGTGAGGAGGCGGTCAGCCATGGGCGGTCACCTCCGGTGCGGTGCGGTGCAAGTCGTTGAGGGCAGGAGGCATTGCGAGGTCGTGCAAGGGCGGTGGGTCCTTTGCTCGGCGAGGCGCGCGGTTCGGGGCAGGCAGGGTCCGGTCCTAGGCGGCGTGACTGCCTTGGAGGAGGGCGAGCGGCGAGACACGGAGGGCCTGGGCGAGGGCGACGAGGTCGTCGATGTCGCGGGCGCGTTCGATGCGGGACAGCATCGTGTTGGACATCGGGCGGCCTAGGGCGGTGACGCGGGCGGCCAGCTCGCGTTGGGCGAGACCGCGTTCGGTGCGGAGGATTTCGATGGTGCGGGCGGTCCGTATTCCGGCCGGACCGATTTCCAGGGATCGTGCTGCCATGGCTCCAATTGATAACCCTCATTCGCCGGTTTGGTAAACCGGCGATCGTCGGCTATGTTGCGCCCGGTCGTGCGACCGGGAGTTGCTGCTGGGCGGAGTTTCTGGTTGTCCGGTGGGCGATGACTGAGATCGCCAGTCAGGTGCTCTGACGTGGGATGATGTGTTGTAGCTTGCGCTTCGGTGAAGGTCAACAGCTTCCCGATGTGATCCTTCTGGCTCGACCTCGTGGGCAACTTTTTTGTCAACGGCCAATCCGGGATTACCATTTTTGGTGCGCCTCGGAGTGCCTCATAGTTCGTGTTCGCCGTCAGCTGTCTGATTCCTCGACGGAATGCTGGACTTCTCCGGCGTTGATGTGGCTGTCTTGGCTAGGCGAAGCCACCAGCCCCCTGCCTGGCGCAGGGCCTCTGCCCCGTCGGGGCGAGGCTGCATCGCCCCCTCTCCCTCCCCGCGCACCGCCCCACAAGGGTCCGTGCGCCCGCCCGCCCTGATCTAGGAGCCGCCGCCCCATGAGCTACGACGCCCGCGAATGGGTGTGGGACCACAGCCGCAGCAAGGGCACCGCCCGCATGGTGCTCGCGCTGATCGCCGACCGCTGCCTCGACGGGCGCTGCATCGCCTACGCCTCCGTGCCCACCCTCATGAAGCGGGCCAACGCATCCCGTACCGCCGTGCGTGACGCCCTGGACAAGCTGGCCGCCAGCGGCGAGCTGGTGCAGCTAGCCGATCGCAAAGGACCGCGCGGAGAGACGTACTACCACCTCCCGAACGCCACCCGATTCCTCGCCGAACAGGCCGCCGGAGGCGACCAGGACCCAGTCCTGACGGGGGACCGGAATCCGATCCTGGAGGGGGCGGATTCCGACTCTGCCAGCCCGCTTGAAGGGGGACCGGAATCCGGCCCAGGGGCACACAATCCGGCCCTGCGGGGGGACGGATTCCGACCCGGAGCAGGACCGGAATCCGTCCCCCAGAACGGTAGAGAACCGAAGGTGAACGGTAAGAGCAGCAGCTCTGCCCCGCTCATCACCGCCGACCAGTGGCAGATCGACGACGACGCTCGGGCGTGGCTCCAGCACCACGGTCACCGCGACCGCCTCGGCGAGCCGGCCCTGCAAGCCGCCCACGAAAAGTGGCGCACCTACCGAGCCACATACCCGCCTCGCACCGCAGCCGCCTGGGCCGCCGACTGGCGCACCTGGATCGCCCGCGAGCACACCCCCACCCCAGGCCGCCCGCACCTCTACGCCTTGCCCGGACCCACCGCGACCCCCGGCATGACGCGCTCCGAGGCCCACATGGCTGCCCTGCTCGCCGCCCTCGACAACCGAACCGGAACGGAGTGATCCGCCCTTGGACCGACGCGAAGTCGCCGCCGTCCTCGCCTACACCGGGCGCCTGGACCCCCGCACCATCCGCACTGGCACGGGCGAGGTCGGTGACCAGATCGCCCAGTGGCAGGAGCTGCTCGGCGACGTGCCCTTCGCCACCGAACACGGCTGGGACGTCCGCGAGGCGATCCGTGCCCACGTCCTCGACTCGCCCTACCCGATCCTGCCCGTGGACGTCGCCCGCAGATGGCGGGCCCACCGACGCGACCGCCTCGACCGGCACACCGACCCCACTCCGGCGGCCGACCCGGACGATCCGGTCGCCTGGCGAGCCGAGTTGCTCCATGGGCGGCACGCCGTCGCCGCAGGACTGGCTGCCCCTTCCACGCACCGGCAGATCAACCGGGGTGTCCCGTCCCGCCATGTCGAGGATCGCCTGCGCGAGGTCGGGTCGTGCATCCCGCCGGCCGTTCGTTCCGAGCTGGCCCACTACCGTCCGACCCGAGCCGCCCGCGAGGCAGCGGTCGACCACGGCGCACCCGACGCTCTCGGCGTCCGGTGCGAGTGGTGCCACGCAGACGCAGGCGCCCCCTGCCGCCAACGGCGAGTGGGACCGGACGGCGCTGCCAGGAGCAACACCGTACGTGCGACACCGCACCCGTCGCGTATCGACCTGGCTGGGGCCAGGACGGACGGCCAACTACTTGACCCGCCGCCTCTCCCTTCGCCGTAGCTGCGTAGCGCTGCGACCGCAGGGTCCCTGACCAGCTCGTACGCGTTGGACGAGGAGGCGTCGGCCAGCATCTTGGGGACCGTGCCTCAGCGGCCGAGCGTGCGACGGCCGGGGACCGAGCGTCGGTCCCCCGACGGTCCCCGTGGGCGTCTCTTGGCGGACCGTCGAAATGCGCGGGGACCGTCGCGACGCCGACTGGCGACCGACGGGGACCGGTCCCCGTGAAAGTGCAGCTCAGAGGGTGCTTCAGGTCGGTCCCCGCGAGCGTCCCGACGACGGGGACCGACATGTCGGGGACCGGGACCGTGCAGTGGAACGGGACGGTCCCCGTGACGACGTGTCAGGGGGCCGTCCCCGATGAACGTCGACTCCCGGTCCCCGAAACGTTTGGGGACCGAGAACCGCATCACCGCGGGGACTGGTCACGCTGCTCTCCGTACGGCCACCGCTCGCTACTCGGCCGCCACGCCTAAACGGCCCATTCCGAATCGCATCCCACGACAACCGAGCTGCTCGGCCGCCGCACCCAGCTGCCATCAGCGTCCGTCCCAGAAGCCCAGCTCCCATACCGAATACGTCCCGGAGGACCGCACATGCATGACCGACAACAGGAGCACCCCGCCGTCAGCCAGGAGGCGACCACAACACCGTCCTCGGCCGCAGCAAGTTGTCCGGTAAGGAGTCCTTACCGGGCCTCCGCCCCAGGGGAGACGGAGGCAGCCGGCGCCGAGGGGGCGCCGGGGGTGTTCGGCCCGGGGGTGCCGAACGAGACACGGGGCTTCAAACCGCCGTCGAACAAGCGTCAGCGCCCCGCACCGCGTCGCCGCCTGCGTGACAAGAAGCTGCGCGAGCGCCGCGTACACCCCCGTTACAACGACGACGAGTTCGCCCTCGTCCAGAACGCCGCCGCCTTGAGCCGCATGTCACCCGGCGGCTACGTCGCCGAGTGCGCGCTCGCTGCTGTCCGCGCCGAGGACCCCACCGCCGCCGTCGCCGACTACCGCGCCTTGGTAGAGGTCCTGATGGCCGCCAACGGACAGCTCGGCAAGATCGGAAGCAACCTCAATCAGCTCAGCCGCCACCTGCACCAGGACGGGGCCTGGCCCCACCCCGACACCGTCCAACGACTCCTTGAGCGCGTCGAGGCGTCCATCGCCGACCTGGATACCGCCGTCGCCCAGATCACAGAGGGACGCTGAGCTCTGATCCCGAAGATCATCCTCGGCAAGGGGCCACACGCCGTACGCCGGACGATCGGCTACCTCTTCGGCAAGGGCAGGGCCAATGAGCACATCGACCCGCACCTGGTGGCTTCCTGGAACGACTTCGCCCCTGACCCCGGCCGCAGCCCCCATCGCGACCCGAAGAAAGTGGAGAACCAGCTCGCCGCACAGCTTGACCAGCCCGTGCAGATGCTTGGCGACAAGGCCCCGAGGCACACCGTGTGGCACTGCCCCGTCCGCGCCGCCCCCGAGGACCCGATCCTCACTGACGCCCAGTGGGCGGACATCGCCCGTCGGATCGTGGGCGCCGCCGGCATCGCCCCCGAAGGGGACGAGGAAGCGTGCCGCTGGGTGGCCGTCCGCCACGCCGACGATCACATCCACATCGCCGCCACCCTTGTGCGCCAGGACGGCCGGCGTCCCCGCCGCGATCACGACCAGCGTGCAGTTCAGCGCGAATGCCGCCGGATCGAAGTCGACTATGGGCTGCGGCAATTGAAGCCAGGCGACGGAACTGCCGCCAAGCGGCCCACCAGCAAGGAGCACTTCAAGGCCAAGCGCCTGGGGCAGGACACCGCGTCCCGTGACGTCCTGCGCCAGCGAGTCCGCCGCGCCGTCGCCGCCGCGGCCGACGAGGCCGAGTTCTTCGCCCTGCTGGAGGCGACGGGTGTGGCCGTGCGTCTCAAGCCCGGCCAGTCCGGCGACGCGCTCGGCTGCAACTTCGCCCTGCCCGGCGACACCAACGACAAGGGTGAGCCGGTGTTCTACTCGGGCTCCACGCTCGCCCCCGACCTCTCCCTCCCCAGGATCCGGAAGCGCCTCGCCACCACCAGCCCCGAACCGGTCCGCATCCGGCCGGGCAACCCGTGGCACCAGGCCACCGCTGCCGTCGAGCGCATTCCCCGCCACCTCACGAACGGGGACGATCGCACGGCACAAGGACAGCTTGTCGCGCTCGGTGCCGCCCTGGATCTACTGCCCGCCACCGCACCGGCCGTGCTCAAGGCCGAACTGGAACAGGCCGCAGCCGCCTTCGAGCGTGCCACCCGCTCCCGGATCGCCGCCGACCTCGACAGCGCCCGCGTCCTGCGTCGCAGTGTCCAGGTGATCTGGCGCGACCGGCCCCAGGACAGGGACGGCGCAGGGTTCGCGATGCTCCTGGACGTCACGCTCACCGCCGTGGCCTTCGCGATGCACTGGCACCGCACCCGTCGGCACGCCCAGCAGGAGGCAGCGGCGGAGCAGGCCCTTCTTCATCTCCGGGGCGCGTATGCGCTGGTCGCCGAGCCGGTCCTGACGGGCCTCGCACGGCGCTCGCCCGGGCTGCAGACCAGGCGTCGCTTCGCACACCACCTCCGGGAGGCGATACCGGAACACGCCGAGCGCATCCTCGACGACCCCGCCTGGGACGCACTCGCCACTGTGCTCGCCGAGGCGGAGGCTGCGGGGCACAACGCGGCCACCGTCATCGACCAGGCGCTCGGCGAGCGCGCCCTCGACGACGCACGCAGCCCGGCACGCGCACTGACCTGGCGCGTCCGCCGACTCGGCGAGCGCCACGCGCCCGGTCCACGAGCCGAAGCAGTCAAGGCGCGCACTGGCACGCCACGCCCCGCTCGTCCCACCCCTCCCGTCCCACCTTCGCTGCAGCCGACACGGCGGCGCTGATCAAGCGGGAGCGGACAGCTTCGGAGCGAGCAGATCCAGCGCCTCCTCCCAGCGGAAGCGGTCCGCCCCGCCCCCGGCCTTCGGACGGTGCGGCTCGTACGAACCGATCAGCACGCCCATCTCACGCAGTCCGTCCAGGCTGCGGCCGTACGCGGGGTGGGCGGCCTGAGCCGAGTTCACGTACGGCAGGACGGCTGCTGGGATACCCATGCCGTACGCCTCGCAGAGGATGCCCAGGGCCAGGGTGTCGGAGATGCCGTTGGCCCATTTGTTGATCGTGTTGAAGGTGGCCGGCGCGACGGCGATGGCGTCCGCCGGCGGGAGGGGGCGGGCCTCGCCGGGTGTGCGCCAGGCCGAGCGGATCGGGTAGCCGGTCTGGGCCTGGATCGCCTCGGCGTTGAGGAGGCCGAGTCCCTGAGGTGTGGCGACGACGCCGACGTCCCAGTGCCGTTCCTGTGCTGCGGTGATCAGTTTGCCGACGTCTCCGGCGATGCCGCAGCCGCAGACGACGACGTAGAGGAAGGGCTTCTTCTGCGGGGCGGTCGGTTCGGTCACGTATGGGCTCCAGGACGGTGAGTGTCTCGATGCACTGCCAGTTGGTTCGCGAGTTCCCGAGGCCCGATCTTGCTGAGGGCCCAGAGGCTACTGATTCGCCGGGATCGGTGCCAGAGCGGGTCGTTCGTATTCACAGGGGTGTGGAAGAACAGCACGGGGATGCCTGCGGCGTCGAAAGGACGCGCGTCGAGGTAACGCAGACCGCCGGTGCCGCACAGGTAGCCGGTGCTGCCGGTGGCTGCGGCCAGGTCGGCAAGGCGGTCGGACCGGCCTGGGCGGGCCGAGATCTGGCTGCTGTCGATCACTTCGCCTGACCAGCCGAGTGCGGTGAGCAGGGCCGTCGTCGACATCTTCGCGAGGTCGGCTACGTGGTCGGAGACATCGAACGCGTCCGAGACCGCGCCAAGTACCTCGGACACCGCATCCCAGTGGGCGCTGCGACCGTAAAACTGGCGCACGAGCAGTTCGACTCTCCGTCGAGCCCGACGCTGATCGACCAACCGTGCCTGTCGGATCAGCGTTGGGCGTCCATGAGGAAGGTGAACAGGGAGGGTGAGCCACTGTTGCCGCGCAGGGTCGTCCAGGGCGGCCAGCCGGGCTCGATGTTGGTAGTCGCGCCGGGCGAACTGCACGTCGTCCAGGACGATCCAGCGGTCGGCGGCGAAGAGCTTCGCCAACGTGGACAGCCGTGGGAACAGGTTCGGCTGATGGATCGCGCAGACCCCTCCCGGCGGCGGGCCGGCGCAGGGTGGCTCAGTCGCTGATGAGGCGGCTGTCGAAGCCGGCGCCCAGGAGGCGCTCGTAGGCGTCATGAACATCCCCTGGTACGTCCTGCTCGACGGCGAAGCCGAGCTTCGGGTACTCGATCACCCGCTGCAGGTCACCGACGAGCATGTCGACAACGAGCTTCTCGTCGCCGATGGACTTGATGTAGTCGTCCAGTTCCAGTGGCTCGGAGGCGCACACGACCTCCACCTCGGGCCACAGCTTTCGGCAGGTCGCGTAGGAGCGGCGCTCCATGTACGGCTTGGAGATCAGCAGCAGTGAGTCGACCGTGACGCCGGCCGCGGTCAGCAGCTCACGGGAGAGGGTGATGTTCTGGCCGGTGTTCGCTGCCTTCGCCTCGACCAGGATCGCCTCGTCCGGCACGCCCAGGCTCAGCGCGTGCTCGCGGTAGTGGACGGCTTCGCCGCGCGGGAAGCGGGCTCGGGTGGTGGGGCTGTTGCCGCCGCTGAAGACGAGGACCGGGAAGAGACCGGCGCCGTAGAGGTCCGCGGCCGTGGTGGCCACTCCGAGGTCGTGGCTGCCGAGGCCGATCGCCGCCGAGCAGGGCCGCGGCTCGTGTCCCATCTGGTGGTAGTTCCAGATCAGCGTCGCGTCGTGGAGCTGCTCGTCGGTGATCTGGCGTTGCTCGTGCTCCGGCACTGGCACTCCCTGGCTCATCCTTGCTGGCCCTTTCGGATGCCCTCGATGCTGCGCAGCTGGTGGCTCAGCCCATACTGTTGGGCCACCTGTGCCGCCTGGTCGAGGACGGACAGCCCATCATTCCGGGTCGCTGCATCCGACAGAAGGATGTGCCCGTACGCGGTGTCCACCCGCACCCGCTGCATAGGGGAGTCGACCGTGCCGGTGGTGCGTGCGATGTCGATGCAGTGCAGGGCCTGGGTCAGGTTGCCTGCGCCGCGATGGGCCAGGGCCAGTTTCTGGTGGGCGACCGACCAGTCCTCCGGCTCGCCGAGTTCCTCGAACTCGCGGGTGGCGGCTGTCATGACCGTGGTGGCGTAGACGTTGTTGCCCTCCTTGCTCAGGGCCGTCCCGATCCACAGGCGTGCCCGGGCCCGGTCACGCCTGCTGAGGCGCTCGTCTGCGGCGAGTTGCTCGTACCAGCGGGCGGACGCGTCGAGCTGACCCGACATCTCCTGTACGACGGCGAGGGACAGCTCGATCTGGGCCAGACGACGGGGGATGTCGAGTTCGGAGAACATGCCGCGCGCGGTCAGGTAGGACTGGCGTGCGGATAGTGGACCGACGATCGCCCCTTGGTCACGCTGCACATCACCGAGGAGCACGAGGGAACGGCCGTACAAGTAGAGGCCCTTGTCATCGAGTTCGTGCGGGTCGTGGCCGCCCAGCCAGCGGTTCAGCAGGGTCGAGGCGAAGGGGAAGTCCTGGCGGCTGACGCAGACCACGGCGCGTTCTATGTCCTCGGTCCAGGTCTCGTAGTCCGCCGGCCGTGCGGCCTTCCGCTCAGGGAACAGCAGCGCTTCGAAGCGAGCATGGGCGCCGGTGTCCGCGCGGGACAGCGCGGTGTCGAGAATGGCCTGTGTATCCGGCCGGGGCTGGGTCTGCGTGCCGAGGCTTTCCCACTTGGCCACGGTGCGCAGTGCGACACCGAGGTGCTCGGCGAAGGCGCGGGTGCTCATGCGCAGGGCGGCGCGCAAGGCACTCGCCTCCCGACCAGTCCACTGCTGCACGCTGACCACGGACGACCTCCCTCTGTCACGTATGGAAGCACTCTCAGTGATGGCCCGGGGCGCGAAGTGCAACGGAAGTGCAACAGCAGGTCATTTCGAGGCCGTACGCAGCGGCCGACGCTGTGGTCATGGACGACGAACTCATCACCGAACGCCGCCCCGTCGCCTTCCCGCAGGTCTTCGGCTACCTGCGGCACATCACCGGTGGCCTGCCTCGCCATGCGGCACTCGTAGACTGCCTCACCGAATACTGCCGTCGGCACGAACTGACCCTCGGCGGCGTCTTCACCGACCGCGACACCACGGTGGCCATCCGCTCAGCCGCTTTCGTCGGGCTGGTCGATGCTCTCCAACTGCCCGACATTTTCGGCGCGGTGGTCCCCGCCCTCAGCCATCTCGGCCCCAAAGGCGTCGGTGTCGAGCGAAGGCGGCAGATAACAGCTACAGGCACCCGCCTGCTCGTGGTTCGATCCTTCACGTCGACGAGGGGTTCCGAAACATCCCCGGGCACAGGCGCCGGCGTCCGGCCACGGGGGACCACATGACGTCCGTTCGTGACGCACTGCGACGTGCGCCCATGGTCGAAGATGCGCCCGGACTGCGTCTGCTGAAGGTCGGCGACGGCTGGGATCTGGTGCGAACCTCCGCCGAGGTCGGCCTCCTGGTCCTCGCCCACCTGCGGGCGACCGGCGCCCCGATCGGTCCGGTGCTCTACGACAGGACCAACGGCCGTCTGTACTACGCCATCGCTACGGGCACCGCAGGACACTGGCACGAACTGCCGGTACGGCACCTCTCTGCCAACTCATGGCTCGTCGCTCCCGGTCTGGAGATCCTCGACGGTTGGTTCGGCGGCTGGTGCGAGCTACCCGACGACGACACCCTGACCGATGCCGCCGCCCTGCGCACCGCCCTCCTGCACCCGTACGTCATCGCAGCCGCCGAAGAGGGACACTCCGGTGCCTTCCACTAGCGGCCGGCACCCGGCAGCACCCCCGGCCTTCCACCTCGACAGCGAGGGGACACCCGTGACGACCCACCCCGTCTCACCGAACACCGTCCTCGCCAACGCCCTTCTCCGCACCGAGGACGTCCTGACCCCACGCATCCTGGCCAGCCCATCCACGCGGATCGTGCTGGTCGTCGGCACCCAGATCAACGGCACCCCACACATCGGCACCTCACTGGTCCAGTCACTCACCTTCGCCATGGCAGCACGGCTACGCGACCGCTTCGGCATCCCCGTCGAGGTCGTCTTCAGCGCCCTCGACAAAGCCCCGTACGAGTTGGCCACCGACCCGGCCAGCGGCCACACCTACCAGCGCGCCTACGCCCAGACCCTCGGTGCGGAGGCGCTTACCGATCTCGTGGCCGCCCTCTACCAACCCCTGTTCACCGCCCTGTCCCGGCGCCTGGGTATCCCGCATCGAGTGGAGACCTACAGCCAACAGCAGGCCGGCGAGCGCTTCCGCCGCACCTGGCTGCGGCTGCTCCCTCGCCTCGACGCCGCCCGCTGGTGGCTGGCTCCGTCCACCGGCACACCCCACATACGGGTCCCCTGCCCGCACCCCGGCTGCGGCTGGGCCGAGAAGCACGCCGAACGAACCCGCGTCCACCTCACCGACCGCGAGGCGGCCGACATCGAGGCCGTCTGTCTCCACCACGGCCCTTACCGCACCACCATCACACCCATCACCGGTGGCTACCTCGACCTGGCCACCCTCTACCGCAACCTTGTCAAAGAACTCGCCCTCACCAACGAAAAGGCCGACGGAACCCTGCACGTCATGGTCAAAGGCGGCGACTGGGTCTTCGGCTCCCTACTCGTTGACGAGGCGCTCCAAGCCGTCGGCCTCACCCGCGCCCAGCTCCCCGCCCGTCTCTTCTGCCCGCAGGTCGTCACCGACACCGGCGCGAAACTCTCCAAATCCCTCATCCGCGAAGGCCGTGCCCCCTTGCCCGAGGGCGCCGCCGACTGGATGCTCGACACCCGGCAGTGGCCTGGCACCGTGGCCGAGTACGCCGACCAGCTCCTGGCCATCACCGAGACACTGCTGTCCGACCCCCGTCACTTCTTCCGCTCTTACACGGCCGCCGAGATCAACCGCATGATGACCGCCCAAGACCCCCGGAGCCTTCCCGCCCCATGAGTAGCACCTCCCGCGTCCGCGAACTCAACCTCTACCGCCAGTACTTCGAGCTCGTCGCAGCGGGCACCAAGACCATCGAGGTCCGGGTCAGGTATCCCCACTTGGTCGGTCTTTCGGCCGGCGACGTCATCTGCTTCCGCATCAAGGGAACGGACGAGATGTGCGAGGTCGAGGTAAAGCGGGTCACCGAATACCCCGACTTCGAGGCTCTCCTTGACGGTGAAGGTGCCTCCACCGTCAACCCCACGGCCACCCGCGACGAGCAACTCGCCAACATTCGGGCCATCTACCCACCCGAGAAAGAGGCCCTCGGCGCTCTCGCAATCGAGATCCAACTTCTCGGCTGATAAATCGGCGTCGACTGAGGATTTGCTCAGCTACGGCGAAAAATCGGAGTGTACGCGACCGCTGAGTTCCACGCCCAAACGGTCAGGTTGCGGGTCATCGCCACGACCGGACTGTCTCGGCCATGCGCAGCTCTCGCAGAGTGAGGCTACGGGGCTGGCTATCTGTTGCTTCTTTTTCGACCTGCGAACCCATTGAGATCCGGGCTCACATCATTGATCTCGACATACGCCGAGTATAGGCGCGGAATGAGAAAAATGAATATCACGAGGACGTAGGAGCTAATTGCTGCGGAAAGGGCTGCCCAGAATCCGTACAGATGGCCTTCTTTGGTTACGCTGACATTCATTCCGATGACTAGCGAGGCCACGTCAAATGCGCAAAGGAGGGAACCTGTAAGGAGGTGGGCAGCCGTCTCGTCGAGCATTCCCTTTTCTACTTCGTAGCGGCTCGCCTCGGAAGTTCCGACCCACTCTTTGATCTTGAGTCTCAGAGTAGACAGATGGGTAAAAGCACTCAGCATTCCGCCAGCCAGTAGCGCGACGCCAGTCAGTAGCGCCCCGGGAGTGGAAAGGTGCCCCTTCTTTATCCACATGAGCAGGAAGATAGTTATTGGAATGAAGGGGGCCATCCGTGCAAAGAAATCAGGTCGGGGAGGCGTGTATCTGCCGTCTGTCAAACCCTTCCAGTGACCGCGCAGGACTGGGATGAAGTTGAACCGACTAAACAACTCACGCCTCCCCCTCTGTTAGGAGACGGGCCAGTCGATGCCTACCTTCGCGGCAGGCTGGAGCCCCAGTGCCGTCTCTCTTACCGCAGCATAGAACCTGGGTGTGACAGGCGACTGGTCCTCTGACAGGCGGTATGTGAACACGTCCGCCATCTGTGTGGGCTTCACGCGCTTGACCTGGCCATCAGGGTCTTCGATCTGCACCCATCCATCGTCAAGCTCCATGTCCACAATCTGTGGACCTACGATTGCCGCCAACTGTCGAGCGCCCTGCTCGTTGGTGATGCCGGCTTCTTTGATACCTTCCGCTCGTTTACTGCCCCGATACCAACCCTGCACAATTTTGACGGCCTGTTCCATTCGTCCTGAAACGGCAAGGGAAGCAGTTATTTCCACATCCTTGACGGCGCGCGTTCTGCCAGCAGTAATAGCATGGCGCACCAGCACTAGAGTCTGGGCTTGTCCTTCACGAATCATCTCCGCGAGGCGATTTTCATCAGCTAGGGGGGATACAGATATCCGCCACCAGGCACCTTCGTTATTTCCTTCTGTAGCCTCATCGCGGGATTTCTTGGTCATCCACCGGATGAGTTGCGATACAGGGCAGGATCGGCCAATTGACTCTACGGCCAGGATGCCGGTGTCACCTTCCTCCGGGAAGGCTAGAATTACACGAAAGAGGTTGCTGGCAGCCTTGTCCTTGATGTCGGTGTCGCTTCCTGTGGCGTCCCCAATCGCCATCTCGTGGCTGCCAAACTTTCCAGCCCAAACCCTGGCTCGGATGGTGTTGTCGACCGTGTAGACCTCATCGACGCGTAGCGCCGGCTTGCCAAACGTTCCTCCTTCCTCAACCTCGGCCTGACCGTCATCTGTGGGATCACCAACTGCCGTGCCAATGGAAAGAATCTTCAGGAGGGACTCGGCTATCTCCTGGTACGACTCTCCGTTGCAGTCGGAGAGGTCCAGCGGGGTTCGCTTGAAACCTCGAAAGACCTGGAAGGCGAAAAGGCGGTAGCCGTAGGAGGTCATGTCCGTTCCTGTGATCGCAGTACTGCTTACTCGAAGCTGAATGGCCGTCAGTCAGGTTACGCCCCAAATGATGGCGCCCTTCAGGGAGGTGCGACACTGAGTGCCGCATGTTTGGGTGGAATCCTGCATTCCTAGCATCGGAAGATCAATAGAGGTCCGTTCGTGTCACAGAGTGTCAATCTCCGCGCGTATACCTTTCGCGCTCTGTGAGGAACGTCTCGCGATGTGGATGGGTACGGTGATGTGTTGCGTTGCGCGCTCAGGCTGCCTTGACGGCGGTGATCATTCGTCGTGCCCGTGGAGAGGGTGTCCTGGCGGCAGAGGCTGTGGGCACTGGCGGTCACGAGCTTCCGCATGGTCGGGGAACACGGCACCACAGAGACCACCCGCACGGCCTAATCCACGCCCGCAGCCGTCGTCGTCAAAGACGGCACGGAGGGTTCGACTCAGGCACCGGTTCGGGCTCCCGGACAGCACACGATCCCGTAGTCCTGCGGCTAGGAGCGACGATGAGCACCCCGGAACCCTGCCCGACCCCAATGGCCCATGAGTCCTCCCACGGCGACTCGGCGGAAACACCCGCCTGCTGCCCATCGCCCGGTGGGCGGACCGGGCTCACACTCGTGCCCGCCTCGGCCCTGCCGTGCAACGCGTTCGCCGGTGTCGGCCTCTCCTGCGATTGCGACGGTCACGAGTCCGAAGCCCATCACTCGGATTCGTCGCCGATCGCCCTCTCGGACCGGCCCGGGAGCCGCATCGAGCTCAACAGCAGACTGGTCTGCTGGGATGCAGAACCAGGCCACCCCACGGAATTCGAGGTCGTGGTGGACCTTGGAGCGGAACTGCTGGAGTTTCAGACCCCGGCCGCCGTCCGCGAGGCACGGACCCAGTTGTCACACTTGACCTCCAGACTCGACCGACTGGTCGACCAACTGACCGTCCTGCAGAACGAACAACTCCGTCATGCCGTAGCCGACCCGGAGACTGAACTGGGTCGGTTGCTGGCCGAGCACGGCATCCGCGTACTGGTGGCAGACGGCCCGAACGCCGACGCCCTGGACGAACCGCTCCTGGCCGAACTCGGAAAGGACGCTCACGACACTCTTCTCCTGCCGCCAGGTGCTCGATTGCCCGACATCCTCGAACACGTCCGTGCGGCCATCCCTCAGCGCGAGGCCAACCGTGCGGCGGGGCGCCCCGCTTGGGCCGAGAACACAGCCGCCACCACGTCTGTTCCGCACGGTAGTGGCGTACAGCTGACGACCAGGTGGCGTCGGCAACCGCGATGAGTTTCAGGCTCTCACCAGTGAGAACTGAAGACCGCCGATGCACGAAGCAGGGCATCAGTCGATCTGTGTGCTCGTGCAATGGCACATCTCCGACCAGGGCTCGCCTACCGAGGCCGGCAGCCCATCACTGCCGAGAAAGCTCTCCCTGGCCGCTGCGTCGACGGCGTGCCCATAGCGTGCCCTTAAGAACGGACAACCACGGTCATCAGCGGTACGATCCCGGGCCCTCTAGCACCGTCGAGAGCCGCATAACCCCAGGCCAGAAGCTATCCGCCTCCCCAAGCGCCGTCGCTTCCCAAGCTGAGAGCGCGAGTTCGATTCTCGTCACCCGCTCCATGATGAAACCCCAGGTCGGCGGCCTGGGGTTTGTTTGTTGTCTAGTCCAATTTGGGGGGCGTGCCCTCCGCGTGCCACGAGTTGAGACCAGGACGCCACCTCAGGGGCATTCGGCGGCCACTTTGGGTAACTCGAACCTCGGGAGTCCCAAACGGCGAGACGCATTTCGAGTGATCTGCGTCGCCATCAAGAACTGCGTCTGCGAAGTCGCTCACGCAAAGCCGCCGTTCACGGCAGCTACGTGCAGAACCACGGCGCGCGACGCCCGGCCCGGAGCCGAGGCGGCCGTTCTCAGCTCGCAGGAGACCGCGCTTGGCAGTGCTCGGCTTCGGCCTCTCCGTACTCGCCGAGTTCGCGACTCTGGTACGGCAGTTGGCCTCGGCGCACCTGTGCGGGATGAGTGAAACCTGTCGCCGCACTGGGTGGCCCTACCCGACGGGGCCGGTCACATGGGGAGCGAGAACAGCCGCACCGGCCCTGAGGGCCGGCGGGCGTCGTCACGCAGGGGTGTCACCATGGTCCGCAGTGGCATGGTCACCAGGCGGCCTTCGGGTTGTTCGACGGGTACGGCCTTGTCGATCGTGTGCCATCCAAGGTGCGGGTGTCCTGCGCCACGAGCGGAGGCCGGCAGAACAGGAGCGCGCTGAGGGCAGCAGCTCGCGGAACTTCGGCCGCTGGAGCGGATGGAGGCGGCCCACCGGTCGCTGGTTCAGCGTCGCTTTCCGGCCTCGGGGGTGGTGACGTCCTGGCTGGCGCGGCGCATGGCCTCGTACAGCGCAGCGTCTTCCGGCGGGTCCGGCAGCTGTCCGCGGGCCGGGGCCTGGAAGGACTGGATCATCCATGCCACCAGGCGGCGCCAGGCGTCCGGGGCGGCGTCGCCGGTGACGCTGAGGACTCCGGCGTTGGCCATCAGCAGCAGCACGAGGTCACGGCTGGTGAAGTCCTCGCGCAGTTGCCCGCTGTGCTTGGCGCGGCCGATGAGTTCGAGGAAGCCCTCGTACGCCCGGGCGTGGTACTGCTCCAGTTCCGGGACGCCGGGGAAACTCATGGTCAGGACGTCGGCGAAGCCGCGGTCAGCGGCCTGCATCGCGCAGACCTCCTGGATGTAGCCGGTGAAGCCGTTCCACGGGTCGGGGTCGGCCAGGGCTGCGTCGGTGGCCTGGGCGTACGCCTTCATGCGGTCGGCGAAGACCGCGGCGACGAGATCTTCCTTGCGAGGGAAGTGGCGGAAGAGGGTGGCGATCCCCACCCCGGTCTCCCGCGCGACCGAGGCCATTGACGCGTTCAGCCCGTCGCGCCCGAAGACCGTGCGCGCGGCGGCAATGATCCGCCCCCGGTTGCGCTCCGCGTCACTGCGCCTGGACTGACCTGCGGAAACGGCCGTGCCAGCGGCGGCGTCGGTGTGGGGGTCTCGGGGGCTCATACCGATCAGACTAGCAAATCGGAATGCCTTATCCAGTTCCCGTGTTACGGTGGACAGTGAAACGGATAGGGCCTTCCGGGAAGAAAACGGATAGCCCTTTCCGACTCTGCTTCCGCGAAAGGCCCACTCATGCCCACCATCGCCATCGTCGGCGCCGGCCCCCAGCTCGGCCTCGCCATTGCCCGCACCTACGGCACTCACGGCTACGACGTCGCACTGATCGCCCGCAACCGGACCAAGCTCGAAGATCTGGCCGGGGAGCTGGCCGCCGAGGGCATCAGCGCCGCCGCGTTCCCCGCCGACGTCCTTGACCGCGCAGCGCTCACTCAGGCACTCAAGGGCGCGGCTGCACGCTTCGGCGGCATCGACGTCTTGGAGTACTCCCCGGTCGGCGGCCTCCAGACCGTCATGACCACCCCGGCCGCCACCGAACCGGCCGACGTGCAGCACGAGATGGACTTCCAGCTGTACGGAGCGATCGCCGCCACCCGGGCGGTGCTGCCCGCCATGCGTGAGGTCGGTGCGGGCACCCTGCTGTTCACCACCGGCGCCGGCTCCGTCGACCCCGTGCCGCAGGTCGCCAACGTCAACGCCGCCGCCGCGGCGCTGCGCAACTGGGTGATCAACCTGCACAAGGAGCTGGACGGCACTGGCGTCCAGGCCGCGCACGTCGCCATCAACGTGTCGATCGGCACGCCGGCGGTCCCCGGATTCCCGACCGCCCAGCCCGAGGAGATCTCCCCCGTCTACTGGGACCTGCACACCACCGAGCGCGACCAGGCCGAACTCGTCTTCAGCCTCTGACGCC
>NZ_JBEYJU010000042.1:72595-76045 GCF_040703965.1 Streptomyces sp. NPDC006655
CTCCCGGCCTCCCGGCCTCCCGGCCTCCCGGCCTCCCGGCCTCCCGGCCTCCCGGCCTCCCGGCCTCCCGGCCTCCCGGCCTCCCGGCCTCCCGGCCTCCCGGTATCTGCGCCGCGCATATCACCATCAGCACCTGGCTTGGCCAGGGCGGCAGGTTCGGGGCAGGTCACTGCGCCCGGCGCCGACAGCCGATCGCTGATCCTGCGGTCAGGACCGGGCTGCTGGTGCCGCAGCGCAGGCCCGGTGCGCGCGGATCTCGTCGTGGTGGTCGGTGGCCCAGCCGATCAGGGATGTCACGATCTCGTGGAGGCCGCGGCCCAGCGGGGTGAGGGAGTACTCGACGCGTGGTGGAACCTCCGCGTATGCGGTGCGGGTGATCAGACCGTCCTCGTGGAGCTGGCGGAGCGTGAGGGTGAGCATCCGCTGGGAGATTCCGGGGACCTGGCGCTGCAGGTCGGTGTAGCGCAGCGGGCCGGCCTCCAGCACCGCGATGAGCAGCAGGCTCCACTTGTCGCCGACGCGGTCGAGGACCTGCCGGATGAACTCCATGTGCTCGGCGGGGATGCGGGCACAGGGCCCCACCGCCGCCGCGCCGCCCGAACTGCCGGTGACCGCCATGACGCACATTCCTCTCCGGTACGAACACCGATGTGCCTTTTGTGTCGCCTTCCATACTGGCCCATCATGACGTTACGAACAAAACGTAGGAATCAAGCGCAGGCACGGGAGGCGCGTCATGAAGATCGAGGTCTGGGCCGAGGTCACCTGCCCCTGGTGCGGACTGGGCAGCCACCGTCTGGACCGGGCCGTGGAGCGGTTCGAGCACGGCGACGAGGTGGAGGTCGTCCACCACTCGTTCCCGCTGAGCAGTTCCTTCCCCGTGGATGAGACGTTCAGCGTCCGTGACGCGCTGCTGCGCCGGCACGGCATGAGCGGCTCCCAGGCCGAGGCATCCACGCGTCGGATCGAGGCGCTGGCCGAGGCCGAGGGACTCCGGCCCTACAAGGTGCTGGACAACCTGGTCGGCAACACCGGCCTGGCGCACGAGTTCCTCGCCCACGCCTCCGCCGAGGGCAGGAACCGCGAAGCCTGGGACGCGATCTTCCGCGCCTACTTCGGCCAGGGCCGCCCCGTCTTCAGCATGGCCGACCTGCTCGACCTGGGCCAGGAGATCGGCCTGGCCCGCGAGGGCACCCGCCGGGCGCTCACCGAGCACCGCTACCAGCGTCAGGTGAGCGACGATGCCGCCCGCGCCCAGCGCCTGGGCGCCACCGGCGCGCCCTTCATCGTCGTCGACGGCAGGTACGCCATCCCCGGCGCGCAGGACAGCGACGGCCTTCTCGACGTGCTGCGCACGGCCTGGGACGAGTCCCACCCGCTCACCCTCGGCACCGACGGCGACGCTGCGGTCCCCGGCCCCGACGGCTGCGCCGTACCGGCCCGCAGCTGACCTTCACCCCTCACTCCCCTGCACTGCCCGAAAGGCATTTGATCACCATGAGCAACCTCCTGGTCCTCGGCGGCAGCGGCCGTACCGGCGCCCACGTCCTGGAGCACGCGGCCCGGCGCGGCCACCGCGTACGCGCCCTGGTCCGCGACCCCGACACGGTGCAGGCACCGGCCGGCGTCGAGCTGATCCAGGGCACCCCTGCGAACATCGACGACATCCGCCGGGCCGCCGAAGGCACCGAGGCAGTGATCAGCGCGCTGAACAACGGCCGCGCCTCCGACAACCCGTGGGCCAAGCCGGTCAGCCCGCCGATGTTCATGACCGAGGCCGCCCGCCACACGCTCACCGTCATGGGCGAGCAGGGCATCCGCCGTATCGCGCTGACGTCCACGCAGGGCGCGGGCGACGACTGGGCCCGGCTCAACCTGCTGGTCAAGGCGTTCATCAAGCTGTCGAACATCAAGGCGGGCTTCGAGGACCACACCGGCCTCGACCAGGTCGTCCGCGCCTCGTCCGGCATCGACTGGACCCTGGCCCGTGCCGTCACCCTGACCGACAAGCCCCTGAGTGGTCCCGTACGGGCCGCGGAGGCCGGCACCGAAAAGCCCGGCGCCCGGATCAACCGCGCCGACCTCGCCCAGTTCCTCGTCCAGACGATCGAGGACGACACCTGGACCCGCAAAGCCCCCCTCGTCTGGAACATACGAGGATGACCCGCCCCATGATCCACACCCACCTCATGCGCAACAGCTGTCCGACCTGAGGCGCGCCGTCCTTCGACGGCGACGCCGGACTGGAGTGACGTGACAACACCTGACACCCCAGCACCGACATCGCGTTAAACCAGCGCCTGCTCGTCGCCGCTCGCCCGATCGAGGTCAGTTACGGCGGGGCTCGGGATCTTGCTGTACGACCCTCCCCGTAGCCCGTATGACCTCCAATGACCGATCTCTACAGAGCTACGGAACAGAAGGTTGTGAGGGACCTTTCGGGTTGACGGGAATCGGGGTGGGCAGCGCTACGCCGCTCCGGCGGCCCGTGCGGCGGCTTCGGCCAGGACGGCTGCGACCTCGTCGGGGTGCGACAGATGCGGTGAGTGGCCGGAGGGGACGCGGGCGATGTGCGTGGCCCTGGCGGCCCACTCCTCCTGGACGGACGGTGGCAGGGCCGGGTCCTCCGTGGCCACGACATAGGTGAGGGGGATGTCGGTGGGGGCGGCGCCGAGTTGCTCGGTGAAGGCGCGAATGCCCTGCCAGTTGAGTCGTTCGACGGCTTCGGCGGCCAGCCGGGGGTCCACGCCGCTGAAGATCGACTGCTCGGGGTCTCCGGCCTTCACGGCGAGGCCGTCGGGCGAGTGGAGCCAGTCGGGCGGGAAGTCTCCGCCCATCCACTCGATCATGGAGGTGCCGGGACTCAGCGCGAAGGCGGCCAGGTGGACCAGTTCGGTGACTTGAGCTGTCTCGGCGGCGGCCCAGGTCGCGGGGACACCGCCGTAGGAGTGGGCGGCCAGAACGACGGGCCCGTCGACGGAGTCGATCGCGGCACGTACGGCCCTTGCATCCTCGGTCAGCCCCTGGGCGGCAGCGCTGTCGGGGTTGCTGCTGGGCAACTGCACGGTGCGGGAAGATACACCTCGGGCGGTGAGTCGTTCGCGCAGGGGGCCGAAGATCCAAGGAGTGTGCATGGCGCCGTGCACCAGCACGACAATGGGGTTCATCCGGAGCTTCCTTGAGTGACGGGGGTTCGGCTGCGACAGCCTGACGACCCGGGACGCGTCAGTGCTTCATGGCGTCGCGGACGGGCGCCGTGTCGGCGAACTGTTCGAAGCGGACGATGAGTCCGCCGCGGACGGTGAAGTGGTGGGCGACGCGGACGTCGATCGGCTTGCTGGTGGCCTTGTTGACGGCGGTGTAGCGGGCGAGGACGACGACGTTCTCGCCGTCGACGACGTAGGTGTCGTCGTGGGCGGTCCAGTTGTCCCACTCCTGGTCGAGTTTCTC
>NZ_JBEYJU010000043.1:0-74192 GCF_040703965.1 Streptomyces sp. NPDC006655
CGGCTCCAGCTTCGCCCACTGCGCATTCGTCAGATCGTGCCTCCCCACGAAGTGGATCTTGACACATCAAGATCCACTTCTGAAACGCACCCTAGTCGGCTGCGTGCCTGGTCGGCCTTGTCCGGGCGAACCCGACGCGTGACCTTCCTGGTCCGTGATCACGGGGCTCGGTGAAGATGCCGCTCGGTGGTTCCTTCTGCAGGTCGCCCTGCTTGCGGGCCCCGGCCGCATGCTGATGGGTGCGCCAGACGGGCGGCCGCCCAGTCTTGACGCCCTTCGGCAACAGTGGCTCCGGCACCGCCCGCTGCTCGTCCGCGGCGTTCATCGGTGCGTGCGGAGTCCGTCCAGGATGAGCGCGAGCATGTGGGGTGCCCGGTCCTCGGGGCTGGAGGCGGCGCGCCACAAGGCGCCGGTGAGGTGGAGGAAGTCTCCCGGGTCGGCGTCGGGGCGGATGCTTCCGTCCTTCTTGCCGGCGTCGAGGAGCTGGGTGATCGCGGCGATGACCGGGCCGTAGCTCTGTTCGCTGATCGCCTGGTGCGCTCCTGGTCCGAGTGCGTCGCCGAGGCCGTGTTTTCTGCGCATGGCCTCGACGAGGTCGGTCGTCCAGTGGCGGAGTGCTTCCAGTGGCGGCAGCTGGGCCAGCAGGTCCTGCACGGTGCCGGTGATGCGTGCCACTTCGTCCTGGTAGACGGCCAGGACCAGCGACTCGCGGGTGGGGAAGTTGCGGTACAGGGTGCCCGCGCCCACTCCCGCGCGCTGGGAGATCTGGTTCATCGACGTGCCGGCGTCCGCCGCAAGCGCTTCGCGTGCGGCGGCGAGGATGCGCGCCCTGTTCTCACGGGCGTCCGAACGGATCACGGGACCTCACCTTGCTAAGTGGAGAGTTCTCCACTACGTTATCCGGAGAGCTCTCCACATACTTTAAGGAGCGTCATGCAATACATCAAGCTCGGCACGACCGGCCTCGACGTGTCCCCGATCGCGATCGGCGCGATGACCTACGGAGAACCCGACCGCGGGCACCCCGTCTGGTCGAAGGGCGAACAGGACGCACGCCCGCTCGTCCAGCACGCGCTGGAAGCCGGGATCAACTTCTTCGACACCGCGAACATGTACTCCAACGGTTCCAGCGAGGAGATCCTGGGCCGCGCCCTGAAGGACTTCGCCGACCGCGACGACGTGGTGATCGCGACCAAGCTGCGCCATCCGATGCGGCCGGGACCGAACGGCCGCGGTCTGTCACGCAAGGCGATCATGACGGAGGTCGACCACTCGCTGCGCCGCCTGGGCACCGACTACATCGACCTCTACCAGATCCACCGCAACGACCACTCCACCCCCTGGGAGGAGACCCTCGAAGCGCTCAGCGACCTCGTGAAGGCCGGCAAGGTCCGCTACCTGGGCGCCTCGTCCATGCCCGCCTGGGAGTTCGCGAAGGCACTGCACCTGCAGAAGCAGCACGGCTGGGCACGGTTCGTGTCGATGCAGAACCACTACAACCTGCTCGCCCGTGAGGAGGAGCGGGAGATGATCCCGCTGTGCCTGGACGAGGGCGTCGGCACGGTCATCTGGTCGCCGCTGGCCCGCGGCCGCCTCGCCCGCGCCTGGGACGACGCCCGCTCGACGGTGCGCTCCGGGACGGACGGCGCCTACGCGGACCTGCTCTACCCGCCGGCCGAGGAGGCGTCCAACCACGCGATCATCGACGCCGTCGGGCAGGTCGCCGCCGCACACGGCGTCACCCGCGCACAGGTCGCGCTCGCCTGGCTGCGACGTCGGCCGGTCGTCACCGCGCCGCTGGTCGGCGCCGGTTCGGTCCGGCAGATCGACGAGGCCGTGGCCTCCCTCGACATCGAGCTCACCGACGACGACGTGCGCGCCCTGGAGGCCCCCTACACCCCGCGCCACGACTGGCAGGGCGTCTCGGACGAAGCCGAGCTGGAGGCCATCCGCCGGCGCGTGCCCGGAATGGCTCTCGCATGAACCCCGTCGTCCGCTCCGGCACCGCTGCCCGCGCCGGAGCCCTCCTCGTCCTTCTCGGCCCGCTCGTGTCCTGGGTCGCCGAGTTCGTCACCGCCGCCGCATGGCAGGACCCGCCGTACTCGCCCCTGTACGACAGGGGCAGCCACCTCGGTCTGAGCGGCCCGCCGGGGACCGCGTTCGGACAGGTCGCCAACTCCCCCCTCGGCGCTGTCATCTACCCGATCATGATCGGCCACGCCCTCCTGGGAAGGAGCGTGGCCGTCACCCGGCGCCACCGCGCCACGCACCCGACGGTCCCCCTGACCGCACGAGCCCACAGCTGATGGAGAGACGGATGACCCAGGTACTGGTCACCGGAGGAACCGGCTTCATCGGAAGCTGGTGCATCCAGGCCCTGCTGGAGGGCGGGCACACCGTCCGCACCACGGTCCGCGACCTGCGACGCGCGCCGGCACTGCGGTCCTGGCTGCACGCGGCCACACCGTTCGACGACGAGCGGCTCCCCGTCGTACGCGCCGATCTCGAACAGCCCGAGGGCTGGGATGCCGCCGTCGCCGGCTGCGAGTTCGTCCTGCACGTCGCCTCGCCGACCCTGCGCCACACGCCGGCCAAGGACGACGACCTGGTGGTCCCGGCGCGCGAGGGCGTCCTGCGAGTGCTGCGCGCCGCCCGCGGCACCGGTGTCCGCCGGACCGTCCTGACCAGCGCCTTCGGCGCCATCGGGATCGGACACCCGCCGCGCTCGACCCCGTTCACCGAGGAGGACTGGACCGACGTCGACAGCGACATCCCGCCCTACCAGCGCTCCAAGACACTCGCCGAACGCGCCGCCTGGCAGTTCATCCAGGACGAAGGCGGCGGCCTGGAACTGGCAGCGGTCCATCCCGTAGGAGTCCTCGGACCCCTGCTCGGCCCGGACGACCCGCCATCCCTGCGTCTGGTCCGCAGAATGCTCGAAGGACAGGTTCCCGCGTGCCCTCCCTTCGGGATGGGCTTCGTCGACGTCCGCGACGTCGCAGATCTGCACCTGCGCGCGATGACCGATCCGGCAGCCGCCGGCGAACGCTTCCTGGCCATCGCCGGGCACAGTCTGCGCGTCATCGACATCGCACGTGTCCTGCACGACCGCCTCGGTGCACGCGCCGCGAAGGCCCCCACTCGTGAACTGCCCGTCTGGGTCGCCCGCGCCCTGGGCCTCGTGAACCCGGAACTGCGCCTGCTCAAACACCAGCTCGGCCGGGATCTCGACGCCACAAGCGCCAAGGCGGAGAAAGTCCTCGGATGGCGAGCGCGCCCCCTCGACGACACCATCGCGGACACCGCCGAGAGCATCCTCGCCCACGGCATCGGGGCAAGGGCCGGGTCGGCGCTCGACAGACACCACCGCGTGCGGGATCGGACATGACGTTGTCGACGGCGACGACCTCCAGTGCGGCCGCCTCCCTTGCGGCCGCCGCGGATCCCGTATCGAGATATCGTGGTGTGTCGGAGTGTCTGGCGAGGGAGGTGGCCATGGCCGTCACGGCCGGACCGGGGTCGGGGCCGGATGACCTGATCGAGGTGTTCAAGGCTCTGGGCAACCCTGCCCGTTTGCAGATCATGCAGTGGCTGAAGGACCCCGACGCGCACTTCCGCGAGTACGAGCCGATCGCGGACCGCCAGGCGGTCGGTGTGTGTGTCACGCACATCCAGGCGAAGTCGGGGCTCGCACAGTCGACCGTCTCCAGCTACATGAGCACGCTGGAGCGGGCGGGGCTGGTGCGTTCCACCCGGGTGGGCAAGTGGACTCACTACCGGCGCGACGAAGAGCGGCTGACTCAGGTGGCGCGGGCGTTCGGCACCGCCATCTGATTGACGCATCGCAATATGTCGATATGATTTTCTCATGTCGACCTTTGACGCTGCCCCCACCGCCCTGATCGTTCACGCTCACCCCGAGCCCCGCTCGTTCAGCGCCGCCCAGATGGCCACCGCGGCTCAAGCTCTGCGCGACGGCGGCTACCGCGTCGACGTCCTCGACCTCTACGCCGACGCCTGGGCCCCCGTCCTCGCCCGCGAGGAGTTCGCACCGACGGACGGCCCGTTCAAGCCGCAGGCCGAGCAGATGCGCGCGGTCGAGGACGGGACGCTCGACGCCGCCGTCCGGGCCCATCTCGACCGGCTCCTCGCCGCTGACCTGCTCGTGCTGTCGTTTCCGATGTGGTGGTTCTCGCTGCCCGCGATCCTCAAGGGGTGGGTGGACCGGGTCTTCGTGATGGGCGGGGTCTTCGGCGGGGACCACGGACTCTTCGGTGACGCGGCGCTCGCCGGGAAGCGGGCGATGCTGCTGTTCACGACCGGCGGGCCCAGTGAGTCGTTCCGGCCCGGTGGCGCCTTCGGTTCGATGGACGACTTCCTGTTCCACATCCACCGCGGGATGCTCGAGTTCGTCGGCTACCGGGTCCTCGACCCCGTGGTCACCCATGGACCGGCCCGTATGTCCGACCAGGAAAGGGCAGCGGCGCTGGCGGCGGTCGGCGAGTCGGTCGCGCTCATCGCGGCGGATTCGAGGTCCGCCGCGAGCTGACCCCGACGTCGACGAAGGCCGACGAGTGGATCCTCACGTCGCCCGGATCGCGTCCGCCGGGGGTGTGCGCAGGGCCTGGCGGGTGGGGAGTTCGATCGTGAGGAAGGCCGTCGTCACGATCGTCGCCGCGATGGCGGGGAGCAGCCAGGCCGGGCCCGCCGGCCAGGGGCGGTCGAGGAAGCCCTGGCCGAGGAGGGCGAGGGGGAGGGCGGAGAGCAGCAGGCCGGAGACGAGCGCCGCCGCGGCGATCACGGCCGCCTCGCGGCGCATCATCGCCCGGATCTGCCGTGGCGTCGTGCCGACCAGCCGCAGTGCGGCGATCTCCGTACGGCGCTGGGCCGTGGCCGCGACCAGCTTGTTGGCGATGCTGAGGAGGAGGTAGCCGAGGAGTACGACGATCGTCGCGAGGTTGATCCACACCTCCGGCGGGGTGTCCTGCTTGCCGCCGAGGACCGCGCCGGACGTGTTCTCCAGGACGAGGCCCGGGCGGGACGCCGCCAGACCGGCCAGTGCGCGCGCCGCCGTCGCCGTGCCGTCCGTGCGGACGAGGAGGCTCTGGGTGAGGCCGGAGGTGGTGTGGCCGGCCGCGAGGTCCGCGGAGACGATCAGCGAGCCGAAGCCGAGGCCCCGGTCGTACACGGCCACCACCCGCGCCTCGGTCCGCGTGCCGTCGCCGAGGACCAGCCGGATCCGCCGGCCGAGTCCGGCGTCCCGCGAACCGGCGACCTCGCTGCTCACCGCGACCGTGGCGCCGGTCAGGCCGGCCAGCCGGCCGTCCCGCACCCCGGGGTCGAGGGCCCCGGCCGCGTCCGGCGTGGTGATCAGCGCCGGCACCGACTCCACATCGGCTTCGCCGAACGTCTCGTACGGCCAGACGACAGTCGTCGAGCCGACGGGTGCGGCGGACCGTACTCCGGGCAGCTTCTGCACGGCGTCCCGCGTGCCGGCCAGCAGGCCACCGAGGTCCGGTGCGCTCAGCCGGTACTGGGCGAGCGTGCCCGTGCGGGTGTCCTGGGCGGTCGCCGCGAGGACGGTGGTCTGCGTGAGGGTGTAGGTCAGGACGAACACGACCGCCATCGCCAGGGGGCTGACCACTGCGGCGACCCGCAGCGCGTACGCCCGTACGTTGGCCAGGGCGAGCCAGGTGGGGGCGGGAGTCCCGGGCCGCAGCCGTCGCACGGCCCGCTCACCGAGCGACCGGACCAGGGCCGGGCCGCACAGGGCCAGGCCGATCGCGGCGACGATCCCGGCGACGGAGGTGGCCGACGCGCCGATCACCGTACGGGTCAGCAGCGGGGTGACGGACAGCGCGCACGCGGCGGCGATCAGCAGAACTCCGGTGAGGGTACGGGCCTTCGACGGCTTGCGCGGTTCGCTGCGGGACTCGGCGACGGCCTCCGTCGCCGGCATCCGGGATGTGCGCCAGGCCGCGCCCCGGGCGGAGATCTGCACGGTCAGCGCGAGCAGGATGAGAGTGGCGAGAGCGGGCAAGGGGCCGACGGTCAGGGGGAGTTCGGGGGGCAGGACGCCGCGGTCGGCGAGCAGGTCGTGGAAGCGGCCCGCCAGGAGGTAGCCGAGGGCCACTCCGGGGGCCAGGGCCACGGCGGCCACGAGGGAGGACTGCGCGGCGGCCAGCCGGCGGATCTGCCGCGGGGTCGCCCCGACCGCCCGCATCAGCGCCAGGTCGCGGCGCTGCCCGGCGATCGACACACCCAGCGCGCCCGCCGTGACGAACCCGGTGATCAGCAGCACGATTCCGCCGAGCGAACCGGCCAGCAGGACCAGGAGCGAGCGGGCCGTGCCGACGCCCGGCGCCACGGTCTCGCCGATGTCCGCACCGGTGCGGACGGTCAGCCCTGTGCCGGCCACCCGGCCGCGCACCGCGTCGGCGACCCGCTCGCCGCTTCCGGGCGCGGTGCGCAGGCCGATCACGTCGTATCGGCGCGCGCCGTCGCGGCCCGCGAGCCGTGCGGCCGTGGCGTCGGCGAAATAGACGCCCGCGCCCGGTGCGTCGACCACCGCGGCGACGCGACAGCGCACGGCGGCGCGGCCGCCCGCCACGACCTGGACCCGGTCCCCGGTGCGCAGCCCGGCTGCCGCCGGGACGGCGATCTCGTCCGCCCTGGCCGGCGCGCGGCCGGTGACGCGTGGGTGGGCCAGCAGCTTGGTGGAGGACCAGCCGTGTCCGGCCGCCGCTGGGTCGTCGGCGGTCGCTACGACCTCTCCACGGGCGTCGACCAGCGCGGCCGGGAAGCCGAGGTCGCCGACCACGGCAGTCACCCCGGGCAGGTCCGAGAGCCGGTCGACCAGCGACGACGGGACCCGGGCGCGCTCGGGGAGGGCGAGCGGCAGATCGCCGTCCGGGTGGTACTCCTGGTCGGCCGCGACGACGATGTCCGCGCCGCCGAGCCGTCCCGGCGGCAGCTGCGAGCGCAGCCCGGACTCGGCCAGCACACCGGTGCCGGTGATCAGGGCGGCCCCGCCGAGTACCGCGCACACCACGGCGAGCAGCGCGGTGATCCGGTGCGCTGCCATCCGCAGGGCGATCGGGAAGAGGGGAAGGCGGCAAGTGGGGCGGAAGTGCTCGGACATGGGTCAGCGGTCTCCCAACGCGACGAGTCGCTCGGCCAGTCGGGGGGCGGTGGGGTGGTCGAGGGCCTCGACGACCCGGCCGTCGGCCATCACCAGGGCCTGGTGGGCGCGGGACGCGGCGGCCGGGTCGTGGGTCACCATCATCACGGTCTGGCCCAGTTCGTCGACCAGGGCGCGCAGCAGCTCCAGCACCTCGTGCGCGCTGCGCAGATCCAGCGCGCCGGTCGGCTCGTCGGCGAACACGACGGCCGGCCTGGCCGCCAACCCCCGCACCACGGCGGCCCGTTGCTGCTGGCCACCGGAGAGTTCGGCGGGGCGTCGGCCGAGCCGGCCGGCCAGGCCGACGCGCTCCACCAGCGCCGCGATCCACTCCCGGTCCGGGGCCCGGCCGGCGAGCCGCAGCGGCAGCGTGATGTTGTCCTCGATGGTGAGGGACGGGATCAGGTTGTAGGCCTGGAACACGAACCCGACGCGCTCGCGCCGCAGTTCGGTACGGCGCGTCTCGTTCAGGCCGACGATCTCGTGCCCGTCGATGCGGACGCTGCCCGAGGTCGGCGAGTCCAGCCCCGCCGCGCAGTGCATCAGGGTGCTCTTGCCGGAGCCCGAGGGGCCCATCACGGCGAGGAAGGTGCCCGGCCGGACGGTCAGGGACACCTCGTCGAGGGCCTTCACATCGCCCGGGTAGGTCTTGGTGACCCGCTCCAGCGCGATGGCGGGCGCGCTGACCCGTACGGCGGCCGACGCGAGGTTCACCGGCGGCCGCCCTTCAGGCGGCGCAGGACGAGGGCGATGGCCGCGAGTCCGGTGACCGAGCCGCAGGCGAGGTTCACGGCGACACCGGCGGCGGCGTAGGAGGCGACCATGTTGGCGACCGCGCTGATCACCAGGACCAGCCAGAGGAGGACGCGGGTGACGTCGCCGCGGGCGACGGACGGGGCGGGGGCGTCGTCGACGCTCGGTCGGTGGGGGTCGATGGTCGCCATCGCGGGCTCCTTCGGCGGGGATTCGGCTGGTGTCTCGGCCGGCGTCCCGGCTGATGTCCCCGACGCTACGGACCGCGCCCCCCGCGGCCGATCCCGCCAGCAGCCGGATCGTAAGTACAGCCTGCTGTACTTACGGCGAAGCGGGCCTGCTCCTAGAGTCGTCGGCGCACCTCAGAAGCGGAGTGAGCATGACGACCACCGAGCCCACCGGTACCGCGGACACCGCAGACGCCGGCCCCGGCGCCGAGCGTCCGCGGGAGATCGTCGTCCGGGCCCTGCGGGCCTCCGGTGCCGCGCTCGGGCAGCTCGTCGGCGGGCTCGGCACGGCGGTGACGGCGCTGGGCGTGCTGGTGCCGGCGGCCGTCGCCGCGGTGACCGCGCCGGCCGGCGTGGGCCTGCTGCTGGCGCCGGTCGTCGTCCGTGCCCTGCACGCGCTGGCCGAACGGGAGCGGAAGCGGCTGGCCCGCTGGGGGCCGGAAATCGTCGCCCCGGACCCGCCGCCGCCGACGCTGCGGGCCGCCCTCGCCGACCCCACCACCCGGCGCGAGCTGCGCTGGGCGCTGCGTCACGGCACCCTCGGCTTGCTGCTGGGGCTGCTCGGGGTGTATCTGCCGTTGGCCGCGTTCCGGGACACCCTCTTTCCGCTGGTGTGGCCGTTCGCGCCGGCGGACACGAGTAGTACGTCCTTCGGGTTCGGGGTGGCGCACACCTGGCCGGAGGCGCTGTCGGTGAGCCTGGTCGGCGTCGGCTGGATCGCCGTCATCCTGGGCCTGACACCCGGCATGGCGCGTCTTCAGGCCCGTGCCGGGCGGACGCTGCTCGCCGCCGGGCCGGACACCGACCTGTCCCTTCGGGTGGCCGAGCTGACCGCGACCCGGGCCGCCGCGCTCGACGCCCACGCCACCGAACTGCGGCGCATCGAGCGGTCGTTGCACGACGGGACGCAGAATCGGATGGTCACGGTGACGGTACTGCTCGGCGCCGCCCGGCGGATGGCCGCCCGGGATCCGGAGCGCGCCGACGAACTCCTCGAACGTGCCCAGAGCGCCGCCGAGCAGGCGCTGGCCGAACTGCGCGCGGTCTCCCGCTCGATCCTCCCGCCGGTGCTGTCCGACCGGGGGCTGGCCGGGGCGCTGTCGGGTCTCGCCGCCGAGTGCGCCGTGCCGTGCCGGACGGATGTGGAGGCGCCGGAGCGGTGCGCGGCGTCCGTGGAGGCCACGGCGTACTTCGTGGTCGCGGAGGCGCTGACGAACATCGCCAAGCACAGCGGGGCGAGCGGGGCGGCGGTCACCGTGCGGGCGCGGGGCGGTCGGCTGCATCTGCGGATCGAGGACGACGGGCGGGGCGGCGCCGACGAAGCGGGCGGCTCCGGGCTGAGCGGCATTCGCCGGAGGGTGGCGGCCCATGACGGTACGCTCCGCGTGACCAGCCCGGCGGGCGGGCCGACGGTGCTCGACGTGGACCTGCCCTGCGGCACGTGACGTTCTGGAAGCCCGCGGGCCGGTCCACGGAACTGCCCTGTTCTACAAGTGAGTTGGTTGCCGACATGCGCATAGTGATGGCCGAGGACGACCCGTTGCTGCGCGAGGGGCTCGCCCTGCTGCTGGGTGCCGAGGGCCTCGACGTGGTGGCGAAGACCGGAACGGCCGAGGGGGTCCTGGACGCCATCGAGGAGCACCAGCCGGACGTCGCGATCCTTGACGTACGGATGCCGCCCACGCACACCGACGAGGGCATCCGCGCGGCGGTGGAGGCCCGGCGCCGCCGTCCCGGCCTCGCCGTTCTCGTCCTGTCCGCGTACGTCGAGCAGAGCTTCGCCACCGAGCTGCTCACGTGCGGGGTGGGCGGACTCGGCTATCTGCTCAAGGAACGGGTCGGCCGGGTCGAGGAGTTCCTCGACGCGTTGCACCGGGTGGCGTCCGGCGGTACCGCCATCGACCCGGAAGTGGTCGCCCAGCTGTTCACCCGCTCCCGCCAGGACACCCGGCTGGAACGGCTCAGCCCGCGCGAACGGGATGTCCTCGCCCTGATGGCCGAGGGCCTCGGCAACAGCGCGATCGCGGAGCGGCTGGTGGTCACGGACGGCGCGGTCCACAAGCACATCCGCAGCATCTTCGCCAAGCTCGATCTCTCCCCGGCGGACCAGGTGGACCGCCGGGTGGCGGCGGTCCTGCACTACCTGGAGGACGCGAGGCGACGGGGGTAGTCGTGCAGCCGGGGGACGACGCCCGGAAGCTCATGATCGCGGGCGTGGCGGGCCGGCAGCCGGGCTCCGATGTGGTCGATGGCGTGCAACAGGAACCCTCGTGCGACTGGTCTGCTCCCCGGTGTTCGAACAGCAGCCGTACGCCTCGGCCGGCTGAGCAGAGGAGGGGGCAAGAGCAGTAGGGTGAGGGCGGAGCGAGGGAGAAGTAGTGAGAGCGCCGCGCGTACTGCCAACCCTGGACGAGGTCGACCCCGGCGATCACGTCTGCCACCTGATGGATCGTATCGACGACGTCATCGACCGCAGCCGGGCCTTCGTCGCGGACGGTGCGCTGCACGGCGACAAGGTCGTGATCGTCGGGCCCGTCCCGCGTGCGGACAGCGAGTTCGCACCGCTTGTACTGGACCCTGCCCGGTTGCAGGGTTCGCTTCTCTCCGCGGTGCGTCGGGAGGCGGCCGTCGCCGACCGGGAGGGGTTCCGCTCCCTGCGCGTGCTGCACCATGTCATGCCCGCCTCCCGCGCGGACCGGAACGGGGAGTGGCTGCGCAGCGAGCTCGATCTCGAGGAGTTCGCCGCCGACACCGGAGCCATGGTGGTCTGCGCCTACAGCGGGACCGACTGGGACCTGCCGGCTCTGCAGCAGATCAGTTGCGTGCATCCGCATCATCTGGGCAGCCGTCCGGTTTCCCCCGCCTTCCGGGTGTACCGAACCGAGCAGGAGGGCTGGACGGTGTCCGGTACCGTCGACAGCGACGGCGCGGTGGTCTTCGGCACCATCCTGTGCACCCTCCTCGCGCACACGCCGACGGTGCGTCTGCACTGCCAGACCCTGGAGTTTTTCGATGCCGCCGGGATGAGCGCGCTGGCCGACGCCGCCAGGCACCTTCCGGATCGCAAGGTCGTCCTGGAGGGCGCCAACGAGACCGTGCGGCTCGCCTGGAGGCTTTCCGGCTTCGCAGTCCCCGACGTTCCGGTGGTGATCGCGCCGTGACCCCCTCTTCGTCCACTCCGCTGGAAGGCACCGGATACCGGCACGAGCTCTATCCGTACTCGGGCAGCGACGAGTTCGTCGCGGGCACCCTGGGGTTCATCCAGGAAGCGCTTGACGGTGACGAGGCCGTCGTCGTGGCGGTACCGCAGGACAAGGCGTCCCTGCTGCGTGCGGAGATCCGTGAGAACGACACCGTCCGCTATGTCGACACCAGCCGGGTGGCGCGTCATCCGGGGCGGCTCATCGCCGCCTGGCAGGAATGGATCAAGGATCAGGTCTCAGAGGGGCGGCCCGTCCGGGGGATCGGCGAATCCCCCTGGGACCAGGTCCGCAGTGCCGCCGAGGCCGAGGAGCTGCGCTACCACGAGTGGCTGCTCAACAAGGCGTTCGCCCACGGCCCGGCCTGGTGGCTGCTGTGCCCCTACGACGTCGCACGCGACCAGGCCGCCGTGACCGGGATGGCACGCTGCCACCCCCAGATCCGAAGAGACGGCCGGACGGTACCGTCCGAGGACTACGACGCGCGGGCACCCTACCCCTTCGTCGCCCTCACCGGCCCCTGTGACCCGTACGACGAGTTTCTCTACTCGAGCGGTGACCTGCCCGCTCTCCGAGAGAAGATCGCTGCCTGCGCCGAACAGCACGGCCTGACCGGTCGGCGCCTGCGCGAACTGCACCTGGCCGCGACGGAGGTGGCCAGCAACAGCATCCGCCACGGCGGCGGACAAGGAGTGCTGCGCACCTGGAGCGAGGAACGACGGCTCGTCTGCGAGTTCCGCGACGCCGGCTACCTGGAGGATCCACTGGCCGGACGTACGATGCCGACCGCCAGGCAAGTGGGTGGACGCGGGCTGTGGCTCGTCCACCAGCTGTGCGATCTCGTCGAGATCCGGTCCACACCGGACGAGGGGACCACGATCCGCCTGCACACGGAGCTGCCCGGGTGAGCCCGCCGATGCCGACGGTCTGCTCACCTGCCCCGCCTTCGAGGGGAGGCGTGACCGACGTCGCCCCAGGGTAGGCGCGGAGGTGTCGCCGGGCGGTGACAAGCAGAAAGGTGCCGGTGCTCGAGGTACGGCGCGGTCGTGATCGATGGGATGGGAGTCCGTTCTCGATGCTGAGGGTGCTGGTACGCCATGCGGATACGACAGTTGTCCGGCTGCCGAGCGAAGTGGACTACGAGAACGCCGACGTCGTCGGCGCCCGGTGCGAAGCCCTGATCAGGGAAGGCTGCCGCACCCTCGTACTCGACGCCTCCGACGTGCAGTATCTCGACTCTTCCGGCATCAGCATGATCATCACGCTGTCGCGCCTGCTCGACGACCATGCCGGCGCCCTCCGCCTCGCCGCCCTCAGCGACAACTACCGGCAGGTCTGGCGCCTCCTCGGCCTCGACTCGCTGCTCCCCGTCTTCCCCACGGTGAACGCCGCGCTCGACGGGCGTGTGACAGGCGCGTGCGCCGATACCTCGTAGTGAGTAGTCACTCAGGGTCGAGCACGACCGGGAGTTCTGCGAGGCCGCGGAAGGCCGGGAAGGGCACCTCCAGCCACCGTGGTCCGGCGTCCGGGTCGGCCAGGGTCATGCTCGGGAACCGGTCGAACAGGGCGGTGAGCGCCACCTGCATCTCCAGCCGGGCCAGCGGGGCTCCCAGGCAGTAGTGGCTGCCGTGCCCGAACCCCAGATGCGCGTCCTGCGCGTTGCCCGGACGCGTCACGTTCAGCTCGTCCGGCGCGTCGAACTTCAGCGGATCGCGGTTGGCCGAACTGAGCGCGATCTGGACCAGGGCTCCCTTCGGAATCCGGGTCCCGCCGTACTCCACGTCCTCGGTCGCGTAACGGAACGTGGCGCTCTCCACGGAGCCGTCGTAGCGCACCAGTTCCTCGACGGCGGCACGCATCAGTTCCGGGTCCTCCCGCACGACGCGCAGCTGTTCGGGATGGGACAGGAGGTGGTGCACGGCGTTGCCGATCAGGTACGCGGTCGTCTTGTGACCCGCGAACATCAGCAGGAACGCCGTGGACACCAGTTCGTTCCCGGTCAGCCCGCCGTCGTCGTCCCGGACCGCGGTGAGCGCGCTCAGGAGATCGTCACCCGGATCCCTCCGCTTGGCCGCGATGAGATCCGAGAAGTACGCGTGCAGGTCCTCCTCCGCATTCTGCTGGGCCCGCTTGGCCTCCTCGTCGAAGCCGCTCTGGGCCACCGTGGAGGACAGGTTCTGCATCCGCGACCGTTCCTCGGGCGGTACGCCGAGCAGATCGCAGATCACGGTGATCGGCAGCGGGAACGCGAAGGCCGGCAACAGGTCGAAGGGCTCCCGGGGCGGGCACGCGTCGAGCAGGCCCCCGACGATGTCCTGGATCTTCGGCCGCAGCGCCGCCACCCGCCGTGGGGTGAACGCGGAGTTGACCAGCCTGCGCAGCCGCGTGTGCTTGGGCGCGTCGGAGTTGAGCATGTTGTCGTCCAGCGCGACGGACGAGTCACCGAAGATCCTCCGGTAGGCGTCCATGGCCCCGTACATGTCCTTGCTCAACCGCGGATCCGCCAGCGCGGCCCGCGCGTCCTCGTACCGGGTGATCAGGTACGTCTCGTTGCCGTGCGGCGGTCTCATGGGGCAGACCGGGGCCGCCTCGCGGAGATGGGCGTAGACGGTGTGCGGGTCCCGCCGGAACTCCGGGGTGCAGCGTTCGGCCGCGGTGACGGCCTCTTGCGTGGTGGTCACGGACGACTCCTGAGGTCGAAGAGGGTCTCGGCGTTGCCGCCGAGGATGAGCTGCTGCGCCGCCCTGTCGACCGGCAGCTTCTCGATCATGCGGAGCTGCTCCTCCAGCGGTACGGCCAGCGGCGGTGAGTCGGTGCCGAACAGCATCCGCTCGGGTCCCAGCACCTCCGCGTTCAGGCTCAGGTGCGCCGAACTGAACGGGCTCGTGTCGACGTACATGCGCCGCAGCGCCGCGGCCGGGTCGGCCGCCGGTCCCCGGGCCGCCGAGGGAGCGCGCGCTCCCTCGGGCCGGCCGGCGGGCGGGGCGCCCCCGGCCCAGTGCCGGGGGCGCGCCGCCGTCTGCAGGCGCTCCGGCAGCAGCGCCATCGCGCCGCCGCCGGTCGCGCCGATCAGCCGCAGCTCCGGGTACTTGTCGAGCCATCCCGCGAAGGCGATCATGGCCATGCCCATGGTGACATCGCCGAACCGGCCGATCTGCTCGACGAAGCCGATCTCGTCGACCTGTTCGGTGCCGACCGGTTCGGCCGGGGCGTGCACCAGGACCGGTACCCCCGCCTCCGCCGCCAGGGCGAAGAAGGAGTCGGCGCGGGGGGAGCCGAGCAGCTCCCCATGGACGCTGGACGTGGTGATCAGGCCGACGAAGGCCGGATCCGCCAGGGTCTCCCGCACCCCTTCGAGGTGATCGTCGTCGCCGAACGGGTTGGCGTACACGTAGCCGCGCAACCGGTCGGGGAACCTGGCGATCAGCCCCGACATCCAGGCGTGGAAACCGCGCAGCCGGTCTCGTGGTTGCGCGTAGTTGTCCACGCCCGGTACCCGTGCCATCGCTCCGGCGCCCACGGGGCTGCCGATGATGGTGAGGTCGATGCCTGCCTCGGCGCGAGCGGCGAGCATGCCGTCGACGTCGGTCAGGCTCGGCGGCATGGGGAAGCGTTCGGCCGCTTCCGGCGGGGAGAGATGCCCGTGGATGTCGATGATCACGTGTCGCTGCCCGGTTTCGGTGTGAGTGCGCGGGTGACCGCGGCACAGTCCTGGTCGCCCAGTCCCTGCTCGGTGGCACGGACGTGGGTCTCTGCCGCGGCGGTCGTGAGCGGCAGGCTCAGGCCGACCGCCGCCGCCTGCTTGGTAGCGAGCATGAGGTCTTTCGCCATCAGCCGCAGCCGGAAGTCCGGCTCCTCGAAGCGGCCGGAACCCAGGCGCCTCGCCTTGAACGCCATGACCGGAGAGGCGAAGCCGCTGCCCGCGACGGTCTTGAGGACCGACTGCCGGTCCAGGCCGCAGGCGGTCGCCAGTTCGGTGACCTCGGCCAGGGCCTGCACCTCGATGCCCATCAGGAGGTTGAGGCACAGTTTCATCCGCATGCCGGAACCGAGTGCGCCCAGATGGACGACCTCCTTGCCCAGCGCCTCCAGCAGCGGGCGGCAGGCGGTGAACGCCTCCTCCTCGCCACCGACGAAGAGCCGAAGCTCGCCGTCACGGGCGTGGTCGCGGTTGCCGAGCATGCCGACGTCCACGACCGAGGGGATGTCCCCGGCGATCTGGAGCACCTCTTCGGGGGAGACGGTGCTGGCGCAGACGAGGACCCCGGGGTAGCGGCCCCTGGACAGCACGCCGTCGGGTCCGTGCAGCACGGACGAGAGGGCCTCGCCGTCGGCGACGACGCAGACGGCGGCACTCGTGCCCGCGACGGCGTCGGCGGGGTGCGGGGCGACGAAGGCGCCTGCCGCGGCGAGCGGCGCGGCCCGCTCCGGAGTACGGTTCCAGACCCGGACCTGCATGCCCCGGTCGAGGAGGCGGCCGGCCAGGCCGCTGCCCATCGTGCCGAGCCCGAGTACGGCGACGGGGCCGTTGGCGGTGCGCGTCATGACGCCACCCCCTCGGTCTCCTTGACGACTCGGAACCGCAGCGACTGCGTCGAGTCGACCCACTGGCGCAGCGGAGCCACCAGTGCGCGGTGCTCCTCGCTCTGCTGCCAGGCGAAGAAGTGCTCGGCCGTCTGCCACTCGCTGGTGATGACCCACTCGCGGGAGTCGTCCAGGGGTGCTCCCAGCCTCTCGACGATGTGGCCGGGGGTCCGGGCGACCGACTCGCGGAGCTGGTCGTACGCCTCCAGGAATCCCTGCTCGCCGCCCTCGATCACGCGGACGGTGAAGACGACGCTGAGTTTGTCGGCCGGTCGGCCGTCGATCCTCGTGTTCCTCGTGCCCATGTCTCCTCCTGAGGGTGAGATCCGGCAGGACACGATTCCCACGGCCTCATGTCGCCCGTGCGGACGCAACTCCGAATGGGGGACGGGCCAACGGGGACAAGGGAATGACGGTGCGTGATTGCTCCGTCCGGGTGAGTGACGAGGTGGGGACGAGGCGAATGGCGAGGCGGCGGCCGACACGGTCGGCCGCCGCCTGGCGGAAGGGGTTCGGGTGTACCTGTGTGGCGCGGCGCGCTGTCAGCCGGTCGCGCCGACCGAGACCCACTGGGACCACGGCATGTTCCAGTCGCTGAGGCCGTTGTCCGGGGCCGGCGCGGTCTTGTCCGCGGAGTTCTTGACGATCACGACGTCACCGGGCATCGAGTTGTCGAAGAACCAGGCGGCGGGCTGCTTGCCGTCGCCGCCGCCCTTGACGTCGTTCAGGCCTATGCAGCCGTGGCTGGTGTTGGCCTTGCCGAAGACGGAGTCGGCCGCCCAGTAGTTGCCGTGGATGAACGTGCCCGAGTCGGTCAGGCGCATGGCGTGCGGTACGTCGTCGATGTCGTACGCGGGCTTGCCGTCCTTCAGGAGGCCGACGCTCGCACCGTTCATGTGGGTCTGCCGGAACTTCTCGGAGATGACCATCTGGCCGTCGTACGTCGGGTGCTCCGGGCTGCCGGACGAGATCGGGATGGTCCTGATCGTCTTGCCGTCCCGTACGACGGTCATCTGCTTGGTGGCGGCGTCGACGGTGCTGACCTGACTCCGGCCGATCTTGAACGTGACCGTCTTCAGGACACCGCGGTGGGTGAGCTTGACGGTGACGGTGGAGCCGGGCGTCCAGTACGTCTCGGGGCGGAAGTCCAGGCGGGCGCCGTTGAGCCAGTGACCGACGACCCGCTGTCCGCTGCTGGTGCTGACCTGGATCTCCGACGCCACGGCTGCCTTGTCGCCCACGGCCTTGTCGAAGGTGACCGTCACCGGCATGCCCACCCCGACGGTCGAGCCGTCCTCGGGGGAGACGTGCCCGACGAAGTCGTTGGCGGGGGAGACGGTGCTGATCGTGGCGTACCCGGTGGCGGAGCGGCCCTGGGCGTCCTGGGCCTCTGCGGCGATCTGGTACCTGGTGGCACGCTGAAGCGGGCCGTTCGGCTTCCAGGACGTGCCGTCCGCGGACAGGGTGCCCGGGATCTCGGTACCGGTCGCGACGGCGGTCATGGTCACCTTGGTGAGGGTGCCGTTGCTGACGGTGACCCCCACGGGGCTGTCGACCCCGACGCCGTAGGCACCTTGACCGGGCGTGATCCTTATTCGGGCGTCGGAGGTGTCCTGGGCGCCCGTCGGTTGTGCCGACGCAGGGGTCTTCTGCTGGCTTCCGGCGTCGTTCCCGCCGGTGGCGGCGTTGCTGGTACCGCCGAGTGCGAGTGCGAGTACGCCGCCGAGTACGCCGGCCGCGGCCATCAGCCCGGTGCTTCGCTGCTTACGTACCGTGAACAAACGTCTCTCCCATGCGGCTGGTCGTCTTTTCGAAGAACCACCTTTACATCTGTCCGTCCCGAAGAGGGCGAATTATGGCGAATGCCACGTAGTGACGAATCTCGCCGAGGCGGCGGACTTCAGTGGTCACCCCGCCGGGCCGCCCCGCGCTCCCGCCGCAGAGGCGCTCCCACCCGGTGCAGGTGTCCGAGGGCCTCGCGGTAGGACCGGAGCAGGCCGGTCTCGTGGTACGGCACTCCGATCTCCGCGCAGTACTCCCGCACGATCACCCGCGCGCGGCGCAGATGAGGGGTGGGCATGCTCGGGAACAGGTGGTGTTCGATCTGGTGGTTGAGGCCGCCGAGCATCATGTCCGTGAACCGGCCGCCCCGCACGTTGCGGGAGGTGAGCACCTGGCGCCGCAGGAAGTCGGGCCGCTCGTCGCCGGTGAAGGTGGGCATGCCCTTGTGGTTCGGGGCGAACGTGCAGCCGAGGTAGACCCCGAAGAGACCCTGGTGCACGGCGAGGAACGCCACCGCCTTCCCGGGGGAGAGCACCAGGAACAGCGCGGACAGGTAGGCCGCCAGGTGCAGCAGGAGCAGCGTGCCCTCCAGAACCCGGTTCTTCGTGGACGGCGAGCGCAGCGCCCGCATGCTCGACACATGCAGGTTGAAACCCTCCAGGGTCAGCAACGGGAAGAACAGGAACGCCTGGTGGGCGCCGATCGACCGGGCCAGGCCCGTGCTCTCGCGGGCCTGGTCGGTGGACCAGACCAGGATGTCGGGAGCGACGTCGGGATCGAGCTCCTCGTGGTTGGGGTTGGCGTGGTGCCTGGTGTGCTTGTTCATCCACCACCCGTAGCTCATCCCGATGCCGAGGTTGCCGAAGAGACGGCCCCACGTCTCGCTCGGGCGGCGCCGCCGGAAGACCTGCCGGTGCGCCAGATCGTGGGCCACGAGCGCCACTTGACCGAAGACGAGGGCCATCGCGGCGGCGACGGCCAGCTGCCACCAGGTGTCGCCGAGCGCGAGGAAGGCCCCCCAGCCGCCCAGCAGGGCCGCGATCACCAGGGCGAGCCGCACGGTGTAGTAGCCCGGGCACCGGTCCAGCAGGCCCGCCTCCCCGATGCGCCGGGAGAGCCGGGCGAAATCGCTGCCGGGACCGGAGGGCCGCGCGGGGGCGGCGGGCGTCGGGGACGCGACGGGGGCGTCGGAGAACGTCATGTTGCCGAGTCTCGGCACGGCCGCACCGCGCCGACACGGGGCCAGCCACCGGATCCGCAGGGGGGACGCCTCCGGGCGCCCGGGGGGCTACCACCACTTCCACGCCGCTGACCTCGGCTTCGGGCGTCGTCACGGCCGCTGCCGCAGGCTCACCGGAACGAAAGAAACCGGGAGGCGCCCACTGGGCGCCTCCCGGTCGAGGTCGACGGCGAGGAGAGCGAAGGAACTCGTATCTGTAAAGGAGTTTGAGAAGGAAGCCCCTTCATGGCCTCGCCATGGCCAACGCTAGCACTCAGCCCGGGATCAGGTCGCGCAGGTTTTCCACGGTGACGATCCGCGAGTCCGGGTGCAGTCCCTCGGGACGTTCGAGGCCGATGTACGTCACGGGCTCGTCCGGGACCCGCTCGCCGCCCCACAGGTCCACGGTCGTGGTGTCGCCGGACATCAGGTCGATCAGGTACCCCACCGTCAACTGCTCGCGCTCCACGACGGCGCGCACCACCGTCGACACCGACGCTTGGTTCTCCTCGACCCGGTTCTCCGTCGAGAGGCCCTTCAGGTACAGGTGCAGCCACTTCGCGCGCCACCGGCCGTCGTCCCCGCGCCGGAACACCAGCGGCAGCGCCACCCGGCCCACCCCGCGCAGCTCCGACTTCATCCGCACGGTGCGCGGCTCGAACGGCCGGCCCTTCTGCTCGGCGTCGCGCAGCATGAAGCCGAAGAACGACTCCTCGACCTCTTCGAAGTTCTCGCCGGCGTAGATGTTGACCTGAGGAACGACGAAGGTGCTGCGCACCCGGTCCAGGGACAGGTTGATGAACTCCGAGGCCCCGTCCGGCGCCTCGGTGACGTCGCCCGAATGCTCGCCCCCCACGGCCCTGAGCGAGGTGTAGGAGAGCCAGGAATCGGTGCTGTAGTCGGCGTGCAGCAGCAGCGCCGACAGGTCGAAGTCGGTCCGGGCCCTGGCCTGCTTCCAGTACACGAAGAAGCGCAGCTGATCGCCGTCGACCGTGGAGACCGACCCGCGCGGCAGCACACCGAGCCCGGCCGCGGTCGCCCGGCCGCTGAGCGGCAGCGCCACGTCGAGGACGTCGGGGTCGACCAGCAGCCGGTCCGGCGCCGGGAGCCGACGGCGTATCTCGGCGTCGAGGGCGGCGATCAGACGGTCGCGGTCGGCGTCCGGCACGGGCGGCCGGTCGTCGGGGGTCACCCAGGCGCGGCCCCGGCGGTTGACGAAGATCCGAGGCCGGCCGCTCTCCCGTTCCCGGTTGTGCAGATGCTCGCGCACCGAGAGCACCACCCGGCCGGAGACATCGGGCGCGACCTGTACGGCGGCGGCCACCACCGCGTCCCGCTCCTCCTGGTCGGCGGCGATGCGCAGCAGCAGATCCAGGGAGCGGAACAGCCTGCCGGGAGCGGACCTCAGCAGGTCCACCGCGCCCCGGACGTCGTACGCCTCGAGCAGCTTCTCGAAGAGGCTGTCGAAGGAAGGCGCCGCCTTCTCGCCGCGCGCGACCGCGAACACCTCGGCGGCGTGCGGCCGGCCCGGGTGCTCGTGCGGGTGGAGACGCTCGCCGAGCCGCTTGAACGGCTCCCGGTGCGCGGCCACGTCGGCGAGCTTCGCGGGGTTCGCCGCGACCACGGCGTCCAGACCCGCGAGCAGTCTCCGGCGCACCGGCCGCGACAGCGCCCGGAACCGCGTCGGCTCCCGCAGGGTCACGTCCCCGTCCGACAGCGCGCAGGCCAGCCGCAGCACGTCGGTGACGGTGTCGAGGAGGAGGTCCGCCCCGGCGCCGAGCCGGCCCGCGTTGACGACGGCCCGGTGCTCCCGGACCGGGATCGCCTCCGGCTGGGGTCCGAGCGCGCACCGCTCGGCGAGGGTCTTCAGGTCGCGCAGGTCGTCCTCGTTCAGCGGGGTCGTGCTGCCGGCCAGCGCCAGGTACAGCTCGGTGAGTTCGTCGTCCAGGTCCTGGCCCAGGTGCAGGACGGTGACCCGGTCGCCCGCCGAGGCGATCAGTTCGTCCTGGGCCGCGAGCATCTCCTCGTACGTGTGCTGGTAGCGGCCGTACGTGGGGAGGCTGAGCAGGTTCAGCACCCCGTCCCGCAGCTGCGTCAGCACGGTGTCGCGCGCCTTCTCGTCGCCGAGCGCCCGCGCCACGCACCGCGTCCAGAACTCCTCGGTGTCCGGCACGTTGGCCGGGAAGTCGATGAAGTACGCGTTGTGCCGGACGTGGTCGCCCACCATCTCGCTCACGGTGCGCAGCGTCCGCTTGGCGGTGTGCACGACCGCGTCCTCGGCCAGCCCCGACAGCCGTTCCAGCAGCTCCGCCGAGAGCTTGAAGCCCACGGACGTCAGCGCCGCGTCGAACTGCCGGGCGGCGGGGGCTCCTTGACCGGCGGAGCCGCTGGGGGAGGGAAGGCGGTGGGCGTGCCGGATGACCAGCGATTCGAGACTGTGCGCCATCAGGGGATGATCGCAGAGACGCCCGAGCCGGTGCACCGGAGTTTCCGTACGCGCGCCGGCCGCTGCACCGCCCGCACGGTAGCCTGCGTCACCATGACGCGCGTGTGGATCCTGCCGGTGCTGTTCACGGTCTGCGGCTCGGCCCTCGCGACGGGGCCGGTCCTCCAGGGGGACACCGGCACAGCCACGGCGGTCCTGCTGGTGTTCCTGGTGCTCGCCGGTGTGAACTCGCCCCTGGTCTTCCCGCGATCGATCGGTGCGGCGGAGGCACGACGACGCAGCGCGGTCGACGGCCGCCCGGTGGTCTTCTGGCGTCCGGGCTGCACGTACTGCATGCGCCTGCGCATCCGCCTGGGCCGCGACGCCCGGCGGCTGCACTGGGTGAACATCTGGCGCGACCCGGAAGGAGCCGCGGCGGTGAGAGCGGCCAACGACGGCGACGAGACGGTGCCGACCGTCGTGGTGGCGGGCCGACCGCACACCAACCCCGACCCCGCATGGGTGCGCGCCCAGCTCTCTGCTTCCGCGTGACCGGAACAAGTCGACTGGTGGCTCCTGGAGTTCGCGGCCGCGGCCGCGCGGTCACCGCCGTCCGTGAAAACCCTGTGGAATGCCTGTCGGTGGGCCCCCTTATGCTGCACCGGAACGATCACGCGGAGAACCGGAATCTCTTCGACGAGGTGGACTCGCCACTGGACCTGCTCGCCTTCCTCACCGGCGTGGAGGTGCTCCTCCAGCGCGTCGAAGCCCTCGGTCACGGCGACCTGCCCGCCGCCGGACACCCGGGCCGCAGCTGGACGGTGGCCGGCCTGCGCGCCGAGGTGCGCGTCCGTGCCGACGACCTCGCCGCCGGCTTCGACGCCCGCAACGGCACCACGGCCCACGCCGACCGGCGCACCGCCCGCCTCGACCGCGCGCCCCTGCTGGACGCGCTCGAACTGACCCTGCGCACCCGGGACCTCGACGACGTGGCCCCGGCTCGTCGCCCAGCTGCGGCCGTGCCGTGCCCGCGCGCTGCACGCGGGGGAGGACCTCAAGGCCGCGGCCGCCGAGTACGCCGCGCTCGCGGCCGAGTCGGCCGGCTGGGAGGACGACCCGGCGAGCCACGCCATGATCGCCTCGGAGACGGCCGTACTCCTCGCCGAGTGCGGCGAGTTCGGCCCGGCCCGAAAGGCCGCGGACCAGGCTCTCGCCGCGCACGCCCTGGCTCCCCGCTACGAGCAGCTCAGCAGTTGCCTGCGCGAACTCGCCCGCCTCCAGGCCGAGCGGCAGGGTGCCGAGGGCCTCGCCGACGCCCTCGCCGTGCTCGCCGACGCGGGCCGGATCGCCGAGGAGGCCCGCGCCGCAGGACACCCGGTCCGCGGCCGCGATCTGGACAGCGCCCTCGCCTACGAACACGGACGGGTCAACGCCTACGCCGACGAGTACGAGACCGCCCTGGCCGCCCTGGACAAGGCCCTCGGCCTGCTCGGCGAACCGGGGCCCGACCAGGACCAGGCCGGTGAGTGGGCGGAGTGCGTCCGGCTCGCGGCGGTCGTGGAGGGCCGCTACCTGGAGCGCACCGACCCCGCTCTCGCCCGGCTCGACGGCGCGGTCGGGCGTCTCACCGCCCTCGGCCACACCGAGGAGACCGAACCGCTGACCTCTCTGGCGGCACGGCTGCGCGACGCGGGGTGAGGGCGGCGGGCGCGCCGCCCTCACCAGGTCACGGGAAGCTCCCTGACGCCACCGGTGAGGGTGGTGCGCACCTCCAGGTCGTCGACGTCCTTGGCGAGGCGCAGGCCGGGCAGGCGCTCGGCCATCGCCGCGAAGACGACGCGCAGTTCCGTGCGGGCCAGGCTCGCCCCGATGCAGAAGTGCGGGCCGTGGCCGAATCCGAGATGGTTGCGCTCCGGACGGTCGGGGTCGAAGGTCTCGGCGTCGCGGTAGACGGACGCGTCCCGGTTGGCCGAGTTGATCGACAGGATCACGGCGTCGCCGCGTCGGATCGTGACCCCGTCGATGTCGACGTCGGTGTGGGCGTAGCGCAGCAGGCCCAGGTCACCGGGCGCGCCCAGCCGCAAGATCTCCTCGACGGTGGCGTTCACCCGGCCGGCGGGGTCCGCGGTCAGCGCCCGCCACTGCTCGGGGCGGGTGAGCAGGAAGAGCGTGCCCAGGCCGATGCGGTTGACGGTGGTCTCGTGCCCGGCGAACAGCAGCCCGACGCAGAGCCGGATCATCTCGTCGTAGTCGTAGGCCTCGTCGGTGCTCTGGGCGCGGACGAGATCGGAGATGACGTCCTCGCCCGGCCGGGCGCGTTTGGCCTCGGCGAGCGTGATCATGTACTCGTTGAACTCGTCCCGCGCCCGCGGGGCCGCGTCGCCGATGGAGTGGTCGGCCATGCGCTCCGACAGCGAGGCGAAGTGGTCGCGGTCGCTCTCGGGCACGCCGAGCAGCCGGCAGATGACCGCGACCGGCACCGGGAAGGCCAGCCCGGCGTGCAGGTCGACCACCCCGTCCGGGGCGGCGGCCCGCTCGGCGAGCAGCCGGTCGATGCAGCCGTCCACGAGCTGCCGTACGTGATCGGAGAGCATCACCATCCGCCGGGCGGAGAAGGCCGGGGTGAGCAGCCGGCGCATCCGGGTGTGGTCGGCCTCCTCGGTGGCGTAGTTGCCCGTGGGGCCCTCCTGCACCGCGGCCGTGGTGATGCGGGACGCCCGTTCCGGCTCGGGATGGGAGCGGCCGAGCCGCTTGTCGCTCAGGATGTCGCGCACGTCGTCGAAGCGGGTGACGAGCCAGGCCGGATCCCCGGCCGGCGTGGTGACCGCGGTGATGGGCGCCTCCCGGCGCAGCACCTCGTAGAGCGGTGCGAGTTCGAGCACATTCGGTCGTGCGAAGGGCAGGCGGGAACGCTCGGCGGTGACGTTCATGGTCCTCCTTCTGGACCTCGGAACGCGATCTTCCGGCATTTTCGACCGTAGCACCTTATTGTCAGTGGCTGCCAATAACCCTTTCGGCCAGTCCCGCAGGGCTACCGGGTGACTGTCACGGTGACGTCGTAGCGTCCCTGGCCCGGTGGGCAGCGCATGGCCTCCCCGCACGAGTCGCGTCCGGCGGTGACTCGAGCTGTGCCGGGCCGCAGGGCGGTGAACCGCGCGGAGGAGATGCCGCAGTCGCGGCCGGGCGGGCAGGTCGCGGTGGCGGTGGTTCCGCCGCCGAGGGAGGTGAGCACCCGCGGGTCCGAGCCGGCCGGGGTCGACCAGTGGGCGCTGTGCAGGCGCACCACGACGAGCGTGCCGGTGGTCACCCGGACCGTGGTCCCGCGGGCCCGTTCGTCGAGGACGACCGACCGGGTGGAGGACCCGGACGAGGCCGGAGCACGCGACGGCGGGGAGGGGACCGCCGACCCGGTGCGGCCGGGCGAACAGCCGCCCAGGGCGGCCGTCGTGGCCGCCGCGGCCAGGACGGCGAGCCCGGCGCACAGTGCGCGCCGGGCGGGGAACGTGCGGACCGGCGAACGGAACACGGGCCCTCCGGTGGATGCCGCCCGGTGGGGCGGTCGGACGGCGGTGGGGGCGGGCCGACGGCCGCCCCCACCTACGGGTCGAGGGGTCAGGAGACGGTCACGTCGTCGTAGTAGGTGTAGGTCGCGTCACCCGCGTAGCCGTCGTCGTTGTTGGTGAGGGTGAGCGTGTACGCGTGGCCCGCGGTCACGGTGCCGGAGACCTGCTTCCAGCCTGCGCCCTGGGTGCAGGTCTTGGCGAGCAGCGTCGTGGTGGTACCGGCCGTGGTGTCCTGGAGGGTGGCCGTCGCCCAGTCGTAGGACACCGTGTCCGGGCAGGTGACGTCGTACCAGAAGGAGACCTTGCTGGTGCCGGACGGCGCGGTGAAGGACTGGGAGACCGAGGAGGCGTTCGTCGGGCTGGTCGAGCCGACCATCGCGCCGTAGCCGCCGCTGTGCGCCGCCGAGGCGGTGGCGGAGGTGCTGCCGCTGGTGGTCCAGCTCGACAGGCTGCCGGTCTCGAAGGTGCCGTTGGTGAGGGTGCCGCCACCGCCACCGCCGCTGCTGCCGCCGCCGACGATCGCGTGGGAGATGGCGCAGTTGTTGGTGTCGTTGGACCAGCTGGCCTGCTCGGCGAAGGTGCCGGTGCCCATGGCGACGTTGGCCGCCCCGCCCGTGCTGCCGGGCGAGAGCCAGGCACATTCGTCGGAGTTCTCCTGGCCGTCGTACGAGCTGCCGGTGTGGTTGGTCCAGCCGCCGGCCGGGTTCTGGTCGGACATCATCTCGTGCCACTCGTGGCCGAGCGTCATGGTCCAGCCGTCAAGCGTGCCGGGCGAGTTGACGAATCCGACGCCGCAGCCGGAGCCGGAGTCCATGTTGTACGGCTGGTTGCTGAACGCGATGTCCCCGTAGGAGGAGGAGACCGGACCGCCGGTGAGCGTGCTGTCGCCGTTGTAGTCGTGCCAGGCGCAGTACTGGCCCTGGTAGCTGTCCGGGTTGGTGTTGTGCGGCGAGAGGATGATGTAGTAGGCGTCACGGTTGGACGCGGCGGTGGTGTTGCCGAAGTGCCCAGCAGCCTTGACGGCTTCGGCGCCGAGTTGGTGCCCGGTCGCGGCGCTCGGCGAGGCCGCCGAGTTGTCGTACCACACGCCGGACAGCACGCCGCCGCTCTGGTACGGGATGAAGTTCGCGTTGGACGGGCAACTGGTGGCGCCCGATGACACGTTGGGCCCGTCACACCACTGGGTGAGGTCCGCGGACCACCGCTCGTTTCCGGTGCCGATGCCCTTGAACATCTCCTGGGTGACCGGCGCCGCGCCGTCCGGGTCGCCGGAGAACGTGGCGTCGCCGCTGCCGTTGGTGCTCTGGGTGCCCCACTGCGAGCCGTAGAAGACCAGGTAGACCTTGGAGTGGCCGCTCTGGACTCCGATGCCGTCGATGCCGCCGCCGTAGGACAGCGTCTGCGGCCCGGTCGCCGCGGCGGCGGCCGGGTGGCCGGCCGCCCAGGACTTCATCCTGGCGTTCCCTTGGATGGTCGGTATGACACCGTGCCGGTAGGGGTGCTGGTAGGCGGGGCTGTAGGGGTTGGATCTCGCCGTGTGGCCCGTGGCCTGGGGGGCCGCTGCCGCCTGGGGTACGGAGGCGAGTGCCGCAGCGGTGACGAGGGACAACGACGCGAGACCGGTCAGGGTCGCTCGGGCTGCGCCGCGCAGGTGGGGAGTGCCCATGGGTGATGGGGCCCTTTCTTCGCATGGGCCTCCGCCGTCGGTTCGGCGGAGGTGAGGTGCATGGAACGTCGACGGGGCGCATCACCGGCGGCCGGCTCCGGTCGTCGGCGTTGACGCCCGTCTCGTCGCAGAGCAGGAGGGGAGGCCCGAGCGGCGCCGGGTGCCTGCACGGGCGAAGACCCGGGCAGTTGGGGAACTCACGCACGGCGTTGCGACCCGCGGGGAACTCTCGTCCTGGAACCGACTGCTGGAAAGGCGGCGAGAAGCGTTCGCACTACGGCTTCTTGCCGTCGCAATGGTGATGCGTGGTCAGACGCCGAGAAGCAAAGCAGAGTTGACGGGTTCAGGTCAATGGAAGCGAATAGCTTTCTCACAGGGAAGCTGATCGACCCCCTTCGGGGCCGCTTCGCCCGGTCGGCGCGCACCCGACGTTGTCGCTGGTGAGCAGCCAAGTGCGCTGTTGAACAAGGGAGTTGTGCGGTCAGGCGGGCGGCGACTCGCGACGGAGTGCGCGCCGCGACTGTTTTCGCCCTACACAACGCGCCTCTGAATTCGAAAAAGTTCCAGACAATGCTCGGTCAAAATCCGGTAATCGACGGTCAATTGATTGCCGTGGCAGCTGAGTGGTTATCCCTGCTTGTGAATAGCGGCCGTTCGCGATCCGCGCTGTCCGCGTGCGGAACTCCACGCCGGTACCGTCGGCCATGAACTTCCGTCAGGGGCAAGGCGGTTCGGTCCGAGCCGCCCGTGGCTGGCGCCTGACGCTCCGTGAACTTCGCGCGCAGAAAGTTTCGCCGGCCTCGTTGACACGCCACAAGCGCACGCGTTTCACTCGACTCTCGTGCCTGGCAACGTTGTCAAACTCGACGCCTGATATGCGAAGCGCGAACTGCTGCGGAGGCAACCGATGGTGAGACCCCGACGTTCAGCCGCACCACCCGACCGCACGAAATTCCGGCAACGCCTCGCCGTGATCTGCGTCCTGGGCCTGGCAGCCCTCCCGCTTCCGGCGATCGGAAGCGCCGAAGCCGCGAGCCCCGCCGCACCGGCCCTCGTCAAGGACCCCGCGTCCCTCGTCAACCCCCTCATCGGCACCTCCGGTGCGGTGGACACCTTCCCCGGCCCCGACATGCCGGCCGGCATGGTGCAGTGGGGCCCCGACACGACACCGGACCGTCCCGACGGCGGCGGCTACGAGTACGCCGACAAGAAGATCTCCGGCTACAGCCTCACCCACGTGTCGGGACCCGGCTGCCCCGTCGCGGGCGACCTGCCCGTGCTGCCGGTGACCGGCGCGCTGCCGGGCAACCTCGGCAGCACGTCCGTCGGCTTCAGCCACCACGACGAGCGGGCCGGCATCGGGTCCTACCAGGTCACCGACGCCAACGGGGTCACCACCGAACTGACCGACACCACCCGCGCCGGCCTCGGCACCTTCACCTTCCCGGCGGGACAGCAGGCGAACCTGCTGTTCAAGCTGAGCGGGGGCGCCACCCAGGTGGACGGAACGCGCGTCCGGGTGGTGAACGGCAAGGAGATCAGCGGCGCGATCGACAGCGGTCACTTCTGCGGCGCGGGCAACCGGTACACGCTGCACTTCGACATCAAGTTCGACCGGGCGTTCACGGCGAGCGGCACCTGGGTCGGCGGCACCATCACCCCCGACGCCAGGTCGCTGACGGCGGGCAAGGTCCGGCAGGCCCCGCAGCGGTCCACGTCGAAGCCGCTGAAGGAGAAGCACTTCACCGTCCCGGCGAAACCGGCCCCGACGGTCCACGGGGACACCGCGTCCCGGCTGTCCGCGACGGCCGGGGCCGCCCAGCCGCCCACGACCGGCGCGAACGGCATGTACCTCACCTTCGACACCGCCGCGAACCGCACGGTCACGGCGAAGGTCGGCATCTCGTACACGAGTGACGCCAACGCGGCGGACAACCTCGCCAAGGAGATCAGGAACTGGGACGTCGGCGCCGTCGAGAAGGCCAACCACGACGCCTGGAACGCCGTACTGAAGAAGATCCAGGTGGGCGGTGGCTCAGCCGACCAGCAGACGCAGTTCTACACCGCGCTCTACCACGCGCTGTTGCACCCGAACGTCTTCTCGGACGCCAACGGCCAGTACATGGGCATGGACAACCAGGTCCACAAGCTGGCCAAGGGCCAGAAAGCCCAGTACGCCAACTACTCCGGCTGGGACACCTACCGCTCCCAGACCCAGCTGATGGCGCTGGTCGAGCCGAAGGTCGCCGGCGACGTCGTCACCTCGATGCTCAACGGCTACGACCAGACGGGGCTGCTGCCCAAGTGGGCCTCGAACAACGGCGAGAGCTATGTGATGGTCGGCGACCCGGCCGCCGGGATCATCGCCGACGCGTACGCCTTCGGCGCGCGGGACTTCGACACCGCCAAGGCCCTCGCCGCACTCCAGCACGAGGCCACCGCCCCGAACAACGACCGCCCCGGCGAGCCGGTACGCGACGCCAAGGGTTACCTCCCGCTGGACGAGAACGACTACAACTGCTGCAACTTCTACGGCCCGGTCTCCACCCAACTGGAGTACGACTCCGCCGACTACGCCCTCGCCGCCTTCGCCAAGTCCCTGGGCAGGACAGCCGTGTACGAGAAGTTCGCCACCCGCGCCCAGGACTGGATGAACGTCTTCGACCCGCAGACCGGCTACATGCGGGGCAAGAACAAGGACGGCCAGTTCGCCGGCGGCTTCACCCCGGGCACCTCCAACGGCTTCGTGGAGGGCACGTCGGCCCAGTACACGCCGATGGTCCCGTTCAACCTGAAGCAGCTCATCCAGGCACGCGGCGGCGCCGGGGCGTACTCGTCCTACCTGGACAGCCTCCTCGACGACATCACCCACCCCGGCAACACCGACGCCGACCTGAGCAACGAGCCCAGCGTGGAGATCCCCTGGGAGTACGACTACACCGGCCAGCCGTGGAAGACCCAGGCGGCCGTCCGCGAGGCCCAGCGGGACCTGTACTTCAACGCTCCCGTCGGCTCGTTCGGCAACGACGACCTCGGCGCCATGAGCTCCTGGTACGTCTGGTCCGCGCTCGGCATGTACCCGGAGACCCCCGGCACGGACACCCTGGTGCTCGGCAGCCCGGTGTTCCCGGTGGCCCGCGTGACCGTCGACGGCGGCAAGGCGGTCCGGATCGACGCGCCGCAGGCCGCGCCCGACGCGCCGTACGTACAGGCGCTGAAAGTGAAGGGCAAGGCATGGAACACCTCCTGGCTGACGTACGGGCAGTTCAAGGGGGCCGGAACGCTCGACTTCACCCTTGGCACCGCACCCGACACCTCCTGGGCGTCCGGTCCGGCGGCGGTACCGCCCTCGGACACCACCGGCGGCGGCCGGGTGCTGGCCGCCACCGGTCCCGGCAACGGACTGGTCCTCCAGCCGGGTTCGGACGGTGACGGCACCCTCGACCTGACGAACCTGGGCAGCCGGGCCGTCACGGTCGACTGGACGGCGACGGCGCCCTCCGGCGTCACGCTCGACACCGCGTCCGGCTCGCTGACCGTGCCCGCCTCGGGCAGCGCCGAGGCGAAGGTGCACGTGACGGCGGGCGCCGACGAGGGCACGTACCCGGTCACGTTCGCGCTGACCGACCACGGCACCGGTGCGGCACTGCCGAGGGCGGCCCTGCGGGTGGCCGTGGCCAAGGCCGGGGCGCTGTGGCCGTACGACACCAACGAGGGCGTCTACCCCGACGGCGCCACGTTCTCCGGCGGGTTCGACAGCGGTGGCTGGGCCTACTCGCAGAACGCGCTGTCGGCGGCGGGCGTCGGCAGCGGCTCCACCCTCACGGTGGACGGCGTCTCCTACACCTGGCCGACGGTGACCTCCGGCCGGCCGGACAACCTGGAGATGGCCGGCCAGACCATCCCGATGCCGGCCGGTACGTCGGGTGCCTCGCTGGGCCTGCTGGGCTCCGCGGCCAACGCGCCGACCGACGGCAGCGGGGTGTCCGGCACCGTCACCGTCACCTACACCGACGGCACCACCTCGAAGGCGACGGTCGGCTTCTCCGACTGGACCCTCAACGGCGGCTCCAGCAAGCCGCTCGCCGGTGACACGACGGCCGTCGCGACGGCCTACCGGAACACGGGCAGCGGGGGCCGTGACGGAGTGAAGACGTACGTCTTCGCCACGAAGGTCCCCCTGGACGCGACCAAGCAGGTGGCCTCGGTCACCCTGCCGGTGACCGGCGCGACGGGCAGCGGCCACCTGTTCGCCTACGGCTTCGGCCGGTAACGGGCAGAGCGGCGGGGCCGGTTCCCGGGAACGCGTCCGGGAACCGGCCCCCGGGGCCCTTCGTCAGAAGGGCCCCGGCCGTGGCGGCGGTGCCTTCAGGTGAGGGTGAAGTCGTCGGCGTCGACGGCGGACTGGCCGTACCAGCCGTGGACGAAGACCGTGACCGTGCCGCTGTCGCCGGTCGTGAAGCTCACCGTCAGCCGGTTCCAGCTCGTGCCGTTCGACCAGGTGCTCGCGGCGGCACCACCGCTGACCCCGATGTACGCGTACGGCCCCTGCACCCAACCGGTGAGCGTGTAAGCGGTGTGGGGGGACAGGGTGACCGTCTGGTCGCACTCGCCGGTGCTGCCGGCACTCGGCGTGACCTGGAGGCTGTGGCTCCCGCCGTGCACCGGGCCGGACACCACCGAGCTGCCGCCCGTGCAGGTCCAGGGCGCGGGGGAGCCGGTCTCGAAGCCCGCGTTGGAGAGCGAGCCGCCACCGCTGCCACCGCCGCCGGTGGTGACCGTGAGCGTGTAGGTCGCGGTGTGGCTGCCGCTCGCGGCGGTGCCGGTGACGGTGATCGGATAGCTGCCCGGGGCCACGGACGAGCCGACGGCCGCGGTCAGCGTCGAACGGCCGCCGGACGTCACGGACGCGGGGCTGAAGGAGACGGTGACACCGGAGGGCGCGCCGGAGGCCGAGAGGGCGACGGACTCGGCGCTGCCGGAGGTGACGGCGGTGGTGACGGTCGCGGTCGCCGAACCGCCCCGTACCACGGAGGCACTGGCCGAGGACAGGGCGAGCGAGAAGTCGGTGGTGGTGCCTCCGCCGCCCGAGCCGCCCTGGTAGGGCACGAACGCGTCGGTGAACGCGAGACTGTTCTGGCTGATCTCACTGCACGTGGGCAGCGAGTTGGCGGTGCCGCCGCAGGGCTGGTCCCGGTTGGCCGACCAGAACGACAGCCGTCCGACACCGTTCTGCGCGGCGAAGCTCTCCACCGTCCGGGCGTCCGCGAGCGTGAAGGTGGACCCGTCGTCGTTCTTGCCGATCATCGGCGTGATGCCGAGGTCGGCGTAGGTGTAGCCCGGGTCGACGGACTGCATCTGCGCCAGGGTGGCTCGGGCCGCGGAGACGGCGGCCTGGCCCATCTCGGTGCCGGTGCCCGCGTAGTAGTCCATGGTCATGAGGTTGACCACGTCGATCCTGAGGCCCGCGTTCTTCGCGGCCTTGAGGATGTTGACGCCGTCCGCGGTCAGCCCGCTGGTGAGCACCGGCAGGGTCATGGAGAACCGCAGGTTCGGGTTGGCTCCCTTCAGGTCCTTCATCGCCTGCATCTGACGGGCCGCGGCGGCGGTGTCGGCGATCGCCGCGCCCTCGACGTCGAAGTCGAGCTGGGTGACGCCGTAGTCGTCGATGATCGCCTGGTATCCGGCGTCGATGCTGCTCTGGGTGGCGCAGGTCCAGGCGAGCGGTTCGCCGCTGGCGCCGCCCGAGGAGACGATGACGGACGCGCCCTCGGACCTCGCCCTGGCGATCTCGGGGTCGGTGTACGGGTCGTTGCCGACGGGGAGCGTGTCCCCCCATATCTGGGTGCAGCCCTCGCCGAGCACGAAGGCCGCCGTGTAGGCCTTGAGCCCGTGGCCGGTGAGGGCCGTGTCGAGCAGTCCTTCCTGACCGTTCGACATGTCGACGTAGGGAGCCACGGAGTAGACGCCGTTGGCCGCGGCGCTGCCGGCGGGGGCCAGCGCCACGGTGACGCCGGTGGCCGCGAGTGCGAGCGCACACGCGGAGGCCGCCATTCTTGCCAGGTGCATGACATTGGCCCTTTCGGGATGCCCATCGGGGCGGAGGGGTGGGGGTGGGCCGGAGCGGTTTGGTACATACCAAAGCGCCGGAAGCCCCCTCCGTCAAGAGGACTAGACCAACGGAGCCCGGCTTCGCCCGCCCGCTCGGTCGCTCCGTCTCTCAGGCGGACCGTTCCGGCACGGCCGCCTCGCCCCTGCGGAACATCACCAGGGCCGCCCATGCCATGGCGACCAGCGGGATGACACCCGAGACGATCACCTGGCCCCGGCTGGAGACCAGGGAGTTCGGGGTGCCCAGCAGATAGCCGAGGCCGATGCAGCTGCGGGACAGTGCCTGGAAGCAGGCCCAGGCGCTGCCGTGCACCTCGGCCGGTACCCGTGAGTGCACCGCGTTGCGCAGGCCGACGTTGCACGCGCCGTTGCCGAAGCCCGCCAGCAGGAACAGCGGGAAGATCACCGCTGCGACCGGGAGGAGACCGGCGAAGAGGAGGCCGAGCCCCATGCCCATGATGCCGCCGACGATCAACAGGGTGTGCCGGTCCGACCAGCCCGCGCGGCCCGCCAGCAGCGCGCCCGGCACGGAGCCCAGGGCCCAGGTGGCCAGGAAGAGACCGAACACGGTGTCGTTGCCGTGGACGACGTCCCGCAGGTAGTAGACGCCCGCGACGTTCTCGATGCTGGTGGCCAGGATCGCCGCCGCCAGGGCCGGCATCAGCGTGCCCACCACCGGCGCGTCGCGCAGCGCCCGGTAGCCGTCCGCGAGTCTGGTGGCGGGGCGGCGGCCGATCGCCACGTCCACGGTGCCCGGGACGGCCAGCATGGTGCACCCCGCCAGGACCAGGAAGGACGCCGCGTCCACCGCGAGCAGCACGGGCGTGCCCCACAGGGAGTTCAGGAAGCCGGCCAGGGGAGGGCCCGCCAGCCCCGCGACGGACAGGCCCGCCGTCAGCAGGCTGTTCGCCCGGCCCGTGTGCTCCTCGCCGGCCACGGCGGGCAGCATCTTGAACCCGGCGGCCACCGAGGCCACTCCGGCCAGGCACGACAGCGCGATCAACGCCACCTTCACGTGGAACCCGCCGACCCCGGTGGCCGTACCGAGGGCCAGCGCCTGGACCAGCAACGCCCACAGGCACACCGCTCGCGCACTGAACCGGTCCACCACGGTACCGATCAGCGGCGCCGCGAGCACCGTGGGAATGAGCTCGGCGAGCATCACCTCGGTCACACCGAACCGGATGTCCCGGTCCGCCGCGTGCAGCACCAGGCCCAGTGAGGCGAGCGTGTCACCCAGACGGGAGAACAGCGTTCCCGCGATGAGCACCTGTGCGGCGACCGGCATCGCGGCACCCGGGCGCAGCGCGGCGAACGGCGCTCTCCGCGTTTTTTCCGTGTCCAATCCAGTCCAATCCGTCCGCCTGTCGGTCCTATTCATCCCGCTCACGCGTCAGATTAGGCCCGCTCTCCCGCCGGGAGAGCGTTCACCGGCCACCGGCACGGGCCACTTCCCGACCTTTGCGTGCCCGCCCTGACCGTGACGGGATCCCAATTTCTCAGCTCAGAACGGCGCTTCACGGAAGGTCCACACATGTTCCACATCAACTCCCGCAGGTGGCGGGCCGGGAAGGGGTGCTCCGATGTCCCATCAGGAGTCGTAAAGCCTGGTTTTCGGCCAATCGCTGGAGTTGCGGCTGCCTTGACCGCCGAAGCGGAAAGTGCCGTCTGTGCACGCGGAGTTGTCGGCGTCGGCCGGATGAATGTCCGGAAAATGCCGGGGCAATGAGCCGTGCAATTCCCTGAGGGGGGAGAAAAGGAGTGACTTGAACCCGTTCCCGGTCGCCGCGGACGGCCCGAACGGTGTCGGCTCCCGGCGGACGCGAACCATGACCCGCCTCCCGGCGCCGCGTCGAGACACAACCGTTGTGGAACGGCGCCCGGCCACCGCTCCGCCCGGATCGGCCCGCTTCGCCCCAGGTCACGCCCCCGGGCGCCGTCGCCCTCCGCCCCCGAACCGGCTGCTTCCCCCGGCCGCCCGCGTCGGCGCCCGTGTCGGATCTCTTGACGCGCCCCTGATCGGAGTATTAACTCACGTCCTAAATTAAGCCGTGAGGGGCTTCGGGAGCCGACCTGTGTGAAGCCCTCTCGGGGTTCTCCACTCCCGGAAAGGCACAGCTGGAGCCATGCGCAGCATCCGAGCCGCGGCCGTAGGCGCCGTCACCCTGTCTCTCGCCCTCGCGGCCACGGCCTGCGGTGGCGGTTCGTCCACCGGGGGCGGGTCGAACGACTCCCCGAAGACGCTCACCTACTGGGCCTCCAACCAGGGCGCCAGCATCGAGGTCGACAAGAAGGTGCTCCAACCGGAGCTCGACAAGTTCCAGAAGCAGACCGGCATCAAGGTCAAGCTGGAGGTCGTGCCCTGGTCGGACCTGCTCAACCGGATCCTGACCGCGACCACCTCGGGCCAGGGCCCCGACGTGCTGAACATCGGCAACACCTGGAGCGCCTCGCTCCAGGCGACGGGTGCGCTGCTGCCCTGGGACGCGAAGAACTTCGCAAAGATCGGCGGCAGGGACCGCTTCGTCGACTCCGCCCTCGAATCCACCGGCGCCGAGGGCAAGGACCCGGCCGCCGTACCGCTGTACTCGATGGCGTACGCGCTCTACTACAACAAGAAGATCTTCGCCGACGCCGGCATCGCCAAACCCCCGGTCACCTGGGACGAGTTGATCGCCGACGGGAAGAAGATCTCCGCCAAGGGCAAGTCGGTGCTCGGCGCCGAGGGCGGCAACGTCTCGGAGAACATCCACCACGTCTTCGTCTTCGCCAAGCAGCACGGCGCCGACTTCTTCACCTCCGACGGCAAACCGGACTTCACCAACGACAAGATCGTGGCCGCGGTGCAGCAGTACGTCGACCTGATGGCCAAGGACAAGGTCATCCCGACCGGCGACGCCGAGTACGCGCAGAACCAGTCGGTGAGCGACTTCGCCAAGGGCAAGCAGGCCATGCTGCTCTGGCAGTCGGCGACCGCCAACCTCACCTCCCAGGGTATGAGCGACAGCGACTACGGCATCGCCCCGGTGCCCGTGCAGTCCGGCACCCCCGGCACCGGCACCCAGGTCAACTCGATGGTCGCCGGCATCAACCTGGCCGTCTTCAAGAACACCAGGAACCTCGACGGCGCCACCAAGTTCGTGAAGTTCATGACCAGCGACGACGAACAGAAGATCCTCAACACCGCCTACAGCTCCATCCCGCCGGTCAAGACCGCCCAAGGGGCCGCGGCCTTCACCACCCCCGCCAACGCCGTCCTGAAGAACACCCTCGCCACCAGCGCCGCGGCGCTGCCCCAGGTGGCCTCCGAGTCCCAGTTCGAGACCACCGTCGGTACTGCCGTGAAGAACCTGTTCGCGGACGCGGCCGCCGGCCGCGCGATCACCACCGACTCCGTCAAGGCCGAGCTGGAGAAGGCCCAGCAGCAGATGCCGGCGGCCTGAGCACCATGACCACCACCACCACCGCCGTACAGGAACCGGTGCGTGCGAACTCCCCCGGGGCGGCGGGCGGCTCGGGCCGCCGCCCCGGGCGGATCCGCCGCGTCGGACTGCCCTACCTGCTGCTCCTGCCCGCCCTGCTGCTCGAACTCCTCGTCCATCTCGTCCCGATGGTCATCGGCGTCGTGATGAGCTTCAAGGAACTCACCCAGTTCTACATCCGGGACTGGACCACCGCGCCCTGGTCCGGGTTCGGCAACTACAAGCTGTCGGTCGAGTTCGACGCCCCGATCGGCAAAGCCCTGCTGCACTCCTTCTTCGTCACCGTCGCCTTCACCCTGCTCTCCGTCGCCCTGTGCTGGCTGATCGGCACGGCGGCGGCGGTCTTCATGCAGGACACCTTCCGGGGGAGGGGCCTGCTGCGCGCCCTGTTCCTCGTCCCGTACGCGCTGCCCGTCTACGCGGCCGTCATCACCTGGGTGTTCATGTTCCAGCACGACAACGGCCTGGTGAACCACGTCCTGCACGACCAGTTGCACCTCACGGACAAGCCGTCCTTCTGGCTGATCGGCGACAACAGCTTCTACGCGCTGCTCACCGTGTCGGTGTGGAAGGGCTGGCCGTTCGCCTTCCTGATCGTGATGGCCGGCCTCCAGAACATCCCGCGGGAGCTGTACGAGGCGGCCGCCCTGGACGGCGCCGGCATGTGGCAGCAGATCCGCCGGATCACCCTGCCGTCGCTGCGCCCGGTCAACCAGGTGCTGGTCCTGGTCCTGTTCCTGTGGACGTTCAACGACTTCAACACGCCGTACGTGCTGTTCGGGAAGTCCGCCCCGGAGGCCGCCGACCTCATCTCGGTCCACATCTACCAGGCCTCCTTCGTCACCTGGAACTTCGGCACCGGCTCGGCCATGTCCGTGCTGCTGCTGCTCTTCCTGCTGGTCGTGACCGGCGTGTACCTGGTGCTCACCTCGCGCGGACGGAGGACCTCGGATGTCTAGTCCCAGCTCGCCCATGGCCCCGCCGCGTTCCTTCCTCTGGTCCCGGCGGATCTTCCTCACACTGCTCACCGGGTTCGTGCTGGTCCCCGTGTACGTGATGATCTCCAGCTCGCTCAAGCCCCTCTCGGACGTCACCGGCAAGTTCCGCTGGCTGCCGAGCGGGCTGACGATCCGCCCGTACATCGACATCTGGTCGACGGTCCCGCTCGCGAAGTACTTCGTGAACTCGCTGATCGTGTCGATCGCGGCGACGGTCTGCTCGGTCGTCGTCGCGGTGTTCGCCGCCTACGCCGTCAGCCGCTACGAGTTCCGCGGCAAGCGGGTCTTCACGGTCACCGTGCTGTCCACGCAGATGTTCCCGGGCATCCTCTTCCTGCTGCCGCTGTTCCTCCTGTACGTCAACATCGGCAACGCCACCGGCATCGCCCTGTTCGGCTCCCGCGGCGGCCTGATCCTCACCTATCTGACCTTCTCGCTGCCGTTCTCGATCTGGATGCTGATCGGGTACTTCGACTCGGTCCCGCGGGACCTGGACGAGGCGGCCCTGGTGGACGGGTGCGGGCCGCTCGGCGCGCTGCTGCGGATCGTCGTACCCGCCGCGATCCCCGGCATCGTCGCGGTCGCCGTCTACGCCTTCATGACCGCGTGGGGCGAGGTGCTCTTCGCGTCGGTGATGACCAACGACGCCACCCGCACCCTGGCCGTCGGCCTCCAGGGCTACTCCACGCTCAACGACGTGTACTGGAACCAGATCATGGCCGCCTCGCTCGTGGTGAGCGTCCCCGTCGTGGCCGGGTTCCTGCTGCTCCAGCGCTACCTCGTCGCCGGGCTGACCGCCGGCGCCGTCAAGTGAACACACCCAGTTCCGAAGGGATCTTCGTGACCATCGACCTCGCCGCACTCCCGCACGACTTCCTGTGGGGCACGGCAACCGCGGCGTACCAGATCGAGGGAGCCGCCACCGAGGACGGCCGTGCCCCCTCCATCTGGGACACCTTCTCGCACACCCCGGGGAAGATCGCGGGCGACGACAACGGCGACGTCGCCTGCGACCACTACCACCGCTGGCGCGGGGACATCGACCTGATGCGGCAACTGGGCACGAACGCCTACCGGTTGTCGGTCGCGTGGCCACGCGTGCGGCCCGGCGGGGACGGCCCGGTCAATGCCAAGGGTCTCGACTTCTACGACGAGTTGATCGACGCCCTGCTGGCGGCCGGCATCACCCCGTCGGTCACCCTCTACCACTGGGACCTGCCGCAGGCCCTCCAGGACCACGGCGGCTGGCCCGAGCGGGCGACCGCCGAGCACTTCGCCGCCTACGCCGCCGTCGTCGCGGAACGCCTCGGCGACCGCGTGCACCACTGGACCACCCTCAACGAGCCGTCCTGCTCGGCCTGGATCGGCCACCTGGAGGGCACGATGGCCCCCGGCTGGACCGACCTCACGGCTGCCGTCCGCGCCTCCTACCACCTGCTCCTCGGCCACGGCCTGGCCGCGCAGGCGATCCGCGCCGCCGCGCCCGGCGCCCAGGTCGGCATCGTCAACAACCTCTCCACGGTGTTCGCGGCGACGGACCGCCCCGAGGACGCGGCGGCCGCCCGCCGCCACGACGGGCACGTCAACCGCTGGTGGCTGGACCCGGTGCACGGCCGTGGCTTCCCGGCCGACATGGTCGAGACCTACGGCGTCGAACTCCCCGAACACCCGGGTGACCTGGAGACCATCGCCACCCCGCTCGACTGGCTGGGCCTGAACTACTACTTCCCCGCGTACGTCGAGGACGACCCGGACGGCCCCGCCCCCTACGCCCGTTCGGTGTACCGCGCGGGCGTCCCGCGCACCGGCATGGACTGGGAGATCGACGCGAGCGGCATCGAGACGCTGTTGCTGCGCCTCACGAACGAGTACGGCGCCCGCAGGCTCTACGTCACCGAGAACGGCTCCGCCTACCCGGACGTGGTCCGCCCCGACGGCACGATAGACGACCCCGAGCGCCAGGAGTACCTGGTCGGCCACCTCGCCGCCTGTGCCTCCGCGGCCCGCAAGGGCGCCCCGCTGGCCGGGTACTTCGCCTGGTCGCTCCTGGACAACTTCGAGTGGGCGTACGGCTACGACAAGCGCTTCGGCCTGGTCCACGTCGACTACGACACCCAGGTCCGCACGATCAAGGGCAGCGGCCACCGGTACGCGGACATCATCCGCGCCCACCGGGGACGGACCAGAAAGGCGGCCTGACGCCACGTGTGCCGCGTACGCTGCGTCAGCGTACGAGCACATTCCGTGGACAGTACTCCGATCCCTCCGTCACTCTGGGTGAGTTGATCGCGGGAACGTACCTGGAGGTGGCCGCGGATGACCGACGAAGTGGACGAGGGTGACGGCGACGACGTGACGGGCTGCGAGGTGGAGCGCGAGCCCGACCCCTCCGACAGTCTGCGCACCTTCGGGGCCGTCGTCCACGCCCTGCGGGAGCACGCCGGCTACAGCAGGGCCGAGTTCGCCGAGCTGGTGCGGTACTCCAAACACACGGTCGCGTCCGTGGAACTGGGCAGGCGGATGCCGGACCGGGCGCTGGTGGAGCGGGCCGAGGAAGTGCTCGGGGACACCGGGGCGTTACGGAAGGCGGCCCAGTTCCTGACGCGCGGCGACACCGGGCTGGCGGTGTGGTTCCGGCGGTGGGCCCGGCTGGAGCGGATCGCGGTCAGCCTGTGCACGTACGAGTGCAGGCTGGTGCCGGGACTGCTCCAGTCGGACCAGTACGCGCGGGCCGTGTTCGACGGCACCATTCCGGTGGTCACCGACGAGGGGCTGGAGAGCCTGCTCGACGTACGGATGAAGCGGCAGCGGATGCTGTACGAGCGGCCGACGGTGCCGTTCAGCTTCATCGTCGAGGAGCACGTGTTCCTGCGGCGGTTCGGGGACGCCGAGCAGATGCGCGCGATGTACGACCACGTGCTGGAGCGGGCCGCACTGCGCAACGTGACGCTCCAGATCGTGCCGTTGGCGGCGGGGTTGCATGCGTGCCTGGACGGGCCGTTGCAACTCTTGGAGACGCCGGAGGGGAGGCGGTTCGCGTACTCCGAGGGGCAGCAGAACGGACGGCTGATCGGTGACGTGAAAGAGGTGATCCTGCTCCAGCAGCGCTATGACACACTGCGCTCGCAGGCCCTCAACCCCACAGAATCGCAGGGCTTGTTGAAGCGACTGCGAGGAGAACTATGAGCACCACGGAACTCGCCTGGTTCAAGTCCAGCCACAGCGGTAGCCAGGGAGACAGTTGTATCGAGGTCGCTGTCACCGAACAGGTGGTCTGCGTGCGGGACTCCAAGGACGTGTCCCGCCCGCACGTCGCCGTGGGCCGGGACGGTTGGGCGGAGTTCGTGGGATGGTCCGCCAGGCGTTAATGCATATGATGTGCAAGTGCATGACATCAGCATCAGGGCGGCGGCCCCCGACGACCTCGACGGCGCGCGGGCCGTCATGCTCGACACCGTCTACCGGGACTTCGGGACCGGGTACGTGCCCCGCTGGCACGGGGACATCGTCGATCCCGCCGCGGCCTACCTCGCCTCCCCTCGGCACGCACTGCTGGTAGCGGTCGACGGGGGCGGGCAGGTGGTCGGCACCGGGGCGCTCGACTCGCGGGGTCCCGCCCATCCGCCCAACCCGCGGGGGCTGGCGGAGCGGTACCCGTCGGGGGAGACCGCTCAGCTGCGACGGGTGTACGTGCGGCCGGAGTTCAGGCGGCACGGAATCGCCCGTCGACTGGTCGCCGAACTGGTCGACTTCACCGTCGCCGACGGCGGGTACCGGGCCGTGTACCTGCACACCGACCCCGCCGTGCCCGGCGCCGAGGCGTTCTGGCGGTCGCTCGGGAAGGTCGTGCTCGACGAGCGCGAGGAGCCGGGCGGAGGGCAGGGGATCGTGCACTTCGAGGTGCCGATGGGGTGAGCGGGCATGAGCGGTCATCCGGCGTAATGAAAATGATTGTCATGTAGGGTGGTGATCGTCTTCGTCCGTACGTCCACCGCACCGAACCGAGGAACATGTCGCTCCCGCGCCCCACGCGCCGTCCCCGGCTGCTCACCGCCCTGTTGCTCACCCCGCTGCTCACCGGCTGCTTCGCCGAATCCGGCGCCGGTCCGGCCGCCGAGGGCACGGACGGCGGTGAGGACACCCGGCTCCGGGTCGCCCTCGCCTTCCCGCCCGCCGAACGCCTCTCGCCGTACGGCGCCGACGCCACGATCCTCAGCCGACTCGGCGTCACCGAAGGGCTGACCTCGCTCGACGCCAACGGCACCGCCGCGCCCGCCCTCGCCGAGTCCTGGCGCAGGGAGGGGCCGCGCAGGTGGGTGTTCACCCTGCGCGAGGCCGAGTTCCAGGACGGCACCGACGTCACCCCGGCCGCCGTGGCCGCCGCCCTCACCCACGCCACCGGGGCGAAGCCCGTCCCGGCCGCACTGACCGGCGTCACCCTCACCGCCGAGGCCGAGGGCGACCACGCGGTGCGGGTCACCACCGGCGCGCCCGACCCCGTGCTCCCGCTGCGGCTGGCCGGCCCCGGTCTCGCCGTCCTCTCCCCGAAGGCGTACGGGGCCAAGGGCGGCGTCGACCCGGTCGGCACCGGCACCGGCCCCTTCGAACTCACCAGGGTCACCGGCTCCACCGCCGCCACCCTCGACCGGTACGACGACTACTGGGGCGGCCGCGCCCAGGCCGCCGGCCTCGACGTCCGCTTCGTCGCCGACGGCACCGCCCGCGCCAACGCCCTGCGCACCGGCGACACCGACGTCGCCGAGGCGATCCCGGTGGCCCAGGCCGCCACCCTGGACGCGGACACCCGGCGCGAGACCGCCACCACCCGCACCACCAGCCTCCTCCTCAACTCCGGGTCCGGCCCCTTCGCGAGCGCCGGACTGCGTGCCGCCGCCCGCGCCGCCGTCGACACCTCCGCGCTCGCCAAGGGCGTGTACGAGGGGCACGCCGACGCCGGAGCCGGGATCTACGGGCCCGCCGTCACCTGGGCCGCGGCGGGGCGCGTCCAGCCCGTGGGGCGCGCGAAGGCGACGCGGCCCGAGGGCACCCTCGTCACCCTCGCCACCTACGACAACCGGCCCGAACTCCCCGAAGTCGCCCAGGTGCTGAAGCAGCAGCTGGAAAAGGCGGGGTTCGCCGTCAAGCTCGTCGTGCGCGACTACTCACGGCTCGAGAGCGACGCCCTCGCCGGGAGGTTCGACGCGTTCGTCCTCGCCCGCAACACCCTCGTGGACACCGGCGACCCGGTCGCCGTCCTCGCCTCGGACCACACCTGCGAGGGCGGTTACAACATCGCCCGGCTGTGCGACAGCGAGGTCGACCGGGCCGTGGCCGAGGCGGAGGCCACCGCCGACACCGGGAAGCGGCAGGACGCGGCGCTGGCCGCCGAGGCGGAGATCCTCGGGACCGACGCCGTCGTCCCCCTGGTCCACCAGCGCGTGATCACCGGCATCGGCGCCGGGGTGAAGGGCGTGCGCCTCGACCCGTACGAGCGGGTCCTCGTCGGCACCGGGACGCGGCGCTGACCCATGCCGACCCTCCTGTGGCGGGCGGTGCTCGCCATCACCCTGGTGGGCGGGATCGGGGTGCTGCCCTGGCTCGCGGGCACCGACCCGGCGCTCACCGTCCTCAAGGCGCGCTCCCAGGACCGCGACCCCACGCCCGACGTGCTCGCCGACATCCGTACCCAACTCGGCCTGGAGAAGGGGCCGCTCCACCTCCTCGCCGAGTGGGCGGGCGGGCTGGCGCACGGTGACGCCGGACGGTCGTGGATCTCCGGCGGGGAGGTGACCCCGGCCGTCCTTCAGGCGCTCGGCGCCTCCCTGCTGCTGATGACGGTCGCCCTCGGGGTCGCCGTCTGCACCGCCGGCCTGGTGTGCGCCCGCACCCTGCGCACCGGCGGCACCCGGCGCTCCGGCGGTACCGGCTCCGCCGTGCTCGCCACGCTGCCGGAGTTCCTCACCGCCTCCGTCCTCGCCACCGTCGTCGGCGTCCAGCTCGGCTGGCTGCCCGCCCTCGGCTGGTACGGCCCCCGGTGGACGCTGCTGCCCGCCCTGGCCCTCGGCCTGCCCGCGGGCGCCGTCCTCGGGCGGCTCCTCGACGACCCGCTGCCCGGCGCCTTCGCCGAACCCTGGGCCAGGGCCGCGGCCGCCCGCGGCATACCCCGGTACCGCGTCGCACGCCAGGCACTGCGGCGCTGCCTGCCCGGACTCCTGCCCAACCTCGGCCTGTTCGTCGTCGGCCTCACCGGCGGAGCCGTCGCCGTGGAGCAGATCTTCGACATCCCCGGGCTCGGCCGCACCACCCTCCAGGCCGCCCTCGCCCAGGACCTGCCCGTCCTCCAGGCCGGCACCCTCGTCCTCCTCCTGCTCGCCACGGCCACCGCGCTCGGCACCCGCCTCCTGGTACGCCTGCTCGTCGGACCCGCCCTGCGCGACGGAGCGCTGCCCGCCCTGCGGCGGCCCGCCGCACCGGGCCGCCGGGCCGCCCCGGTCACCCTGGCCGCCGTACTCCTCGCGGTCGTCGTCACCGGACTGCCCCGCGACCCCCTGGCCGTCGACACCACCAGACGGCTCCGACCCCCGTCCGCCGGGCACCCGTTCGGGACCGACGCGCTCGGCCGCGACCTGCTGGCCCGGGTGGCGCACGGCGCCCTCGACACCCTGCTGCTCGCCCTGGCGATCAGCGCCGCCGCCCTGGCCGCCGGAGTGCTCCTCGGGCTGCTGCCCAGGTTCTCGGGACCGCTCGTCGACACCGTCAACGCCGTCCCGCCCGTACTGGCGGCGCTGCTGGTCACGGCGGTCGCCGGCGGCGGACCCGGCACCGCCGCCGGCGCCGTCGCGGCCGTCGCCTGGGCGCCGCTCGCCGCCCACACCGCCGCGCTGCTCCGACAGGAACGCGCCACCCTGCACGTCACCGCCACCGCCGCCCTCGGCGCGAGCCGCCGGTACCTGCTCCGCCGCGACCTGCTGCCCGCCGTCCTGCCGCCCGTCGTCCGGCACGCACTGCTCCGGCTCCCCGGCGTCGCCCTCGCCCTCGCCTCGCTCGGCTTCCTCGGCCTCGGCGCCCAGCCGCCGTCCCCGGAGTGGGGCCGGCTCCTCGCCGAGAACCAGCCGTACGCCGAGCGCGCCCCCTGGGCGGTCCTCGCCCCCGCCGCGGTGCTCGCCCTGCTGGGCGCGCTGGCGGTGACCGCGTCCGCCGAAGCCGCCGGCACGTCACGGAAGTCCGCATGACCCCGCTGCCCAGGCTCCTGATCCTCACCCAACTCGCCTTCAACGTCGCTTTCTTCGCCGTACTGCCGTTCCTCGCCGAACACCTCGGGCGGACGATCGGGATGGCCGGGTGGCTGGTCGGACTGGTCCTCGGACTGCGGACGTTCAGCCAGCAGGGGCTGTTCGTGGTCGGCGGGGCGCTCGCCGACCGGTACGGGGTGCGGCCCGTCGTCCTCGCCGGGTGCCTGCTGCGGATCGCCGGATTCGGCTGGCTCGGGTACGCCGAGCGGGCCTGGGCGGTGCTCGCGTCGGTCCTGCTGATCGGTTTCGCGGCGGCCCTGTTCTCACCCGCCGTGGAGTCCGAGGTGGCCCGGCAGGCGGTGCTCGGGTGCGTGGGGGCCGGTCGCGCAGTTCCCCGCGCTCCTGAGGGGTGCTGCCCCCCGGCGCTTCCTTGCGACTGAACGGGGTGTGTGCGCCGCGCGTATCACACCGGCGTGGGAGGATCGCTCACCATGAGTGCGTCACCGGCGGTACGGAGCCTGCGTGCCGCGGTGTTCGCCGCGGTGTGCGTACTCCTGGCCGCCGCCGGTCACGGCCTCGCCATGGGGGACATGCCGCCGCTCTGGGCCGACCTCACGGCGTTCGGCGCGGTCTTCGGCGTCGGCCGGGCCCTCGCGGGGCGGGAGCGCGGGCTGCCGGAGATCGGCGCCGGCATGCTCCTCACCCAGGGCGGTCTGCACGTCGGCTTCGACGCGGCGCGCCGGTTCACCCCGGCGCACGCCGCACACATGGCCGGCATGCCCATGGACATGCCGCCGCACGGACCCGCCATGGCCGCCGGGACCGCGCAGCACGCGCACGTCCTGACCGCGCACGCCACCCTCGCCCACGTCCTCGCCGCGCTGGCCGCCTCCTGGTGGCTGCGGCGGGGCGAGGCCGCCCTGTGGTCGCTGCTGCGCCGCGCGGCCGCCCTCGTCCCCGGCCTCGCGGCCTGGTGGCACGACGGCCCGCTGCCGGCGCCGGCCGAGCGCGGCCTGCCCGCTCCCGCCCGCCCCGTCCGCCCCCGGCTGCTCACCCTGCGGCACGCGGTGAGCCGGCGCGGGCCGCCGAGCGCGATCCCGTACGCGGTCTGACATCCGCGAAGAGCCGTCGTTTCCCTTCCTTCGTACGGAGATCCACTCACTCATGTCCACAACCCGCGCCGCCCTGCGCCGTGCCGCCACCGTCACCGCACTCACGGCCGCCTCGGTCCTCGCCGCCGCCGGTGCCGCCGCCGCGCACGTCACCGTCCACCCCGAGAGCTACGCCAAGGGCGCCACCGACGGCGTCCTGACCTTCCGGGTACCCAACGAGGAGGACACCGCCGCCACCACCAAGGTCGAGGTCGTCCTGCCCACCGACCATCCGGTGCTCGGCGTCCTCGTCACCCCGCAGGCCGGCTGGACCGCCAAGGTCACCACCACCAAGCTCAAGAACCCCGTCAAGACCGACGACGGCACCATCACCGAGGCCGCCTCCGAGATCACCTGGACCGGCGGCAAAATCGGCCCCGGCCAGTACCAGGACTTCGACGTCGCGTTCGGCCAACTGCCCGAGGACACCGACCAGCTGACCTTCAAGACCCTCCAGACCTACTCCGACGGCAAGGTCGTCCGCTGGATCGAGGTGCCCCAGAGCGGCGACGACGAGCCGGAGAACCCCGCGCCCACCCTCAAGCTGACGGCGGCCGACGGGACCGCGTCCTCGGCGGCGCCCGCGGCGAGGGGCGGCAGCGCCAAGGCGACCGCCGCGTCCGACGCCAGCGACTCCACCGCCCGTGGCCTCGGCATCGCGGGCCTGATCGTCGGCGCCCTGGGCCTCGCGGCGGCGGCGTTCACGTTCGTACGGACGCGCGGCGCACGCTCGTAACCCACCGGCGACGCGAAGGGGCCCGGACCATCCCCCGGTCCGGGCCCCTCCGTCGTGCTCGGCCGGCTACCGCACCGCCAGCTCCAGCAGCTCCCGCTCCAGCGCCGCCACCGTCGCGTCGGTCTCCTCGGCCTCGGCCGCCGCCCCCGGTGCCGTACCCCGCCCGTTGTGCCACAGCCAGGCCACGTCCCGGCCGAAGGACCACACCAGGGAGCCCAGCGCCAGCAGCACCACGGCCAGGTCGCCCGCGTACGGCAGCAGGTCCGCGCCCGCCAGCAGCAGGCAGATGCCCTGCATCGCGGCGACCGTCTTGCGGGCCATCGACGGCGGCAGCGGCGCGTTCAGCCAGGGGGCGAGTTTCGCCGCCGCGACGAACACGTAGCGCATGGCGCCGATCAGCAGCACCCAGGGACCGAGCCGCGTGGAGACGTACACGCTCAGCACCAGGATCAGGAACGCGTCGACCTCCATGTCGAAACGAGCGCCCAGCGCGGTCGACGTGCCGGTGCGGCGGGCCACCTTGCCGTCGACGCCGTCGAGGATCAACGCCACGGCGGTCAGGCCGACCAGGAGGGTGACCGGCGGGGAGCTCTCGAAGGAGTCGGCGACCAGGGCCGTCACCCCGCCGACGAGGATCGCCCGGCCGAGGGTGACCCGGTTGGCGGGGCCGAAGGAACGCGGCCGGGTGCGGTGCAGGGCCCTGGAGAGGACCGCCCAGGTGGCCGTCGCGAACGCGAGGCCCGTCAGCCAGCCCGCCGGCCCCATGCCGATCGCGGAGCCCAGCAGCGCCAGCAACAGGATCTGCACGCCCGCTCCCACCGCGGTCTCCTGCTGGACCAGCCTGGCTTCGTAAGTGTTGTTCAGGGCCACCGCACGTCCTCCGGCCGAGTGACAGAGTCGATCAACGCCGCGTACTGTGCGCGGCCTGTGCACTTGTTCGCTGTGCACACCTCGGTACGTGAACAACTTCCCGATCGTTCAGGAGGATGCCGATGAACCGCTCGGCCCGCGCGTTCTGGCTCCGCTCTCCGGGCCGCGGAGAGCTGCGTGACGTCACCCTCGCGGCGCCCTCCGACGGCGAGGTGCTGGTCCGCGCGCTGTACTCCGGAGTCAGCAGGGGCACCGAGACCCTGGTGTTCCGCGGGGGCGTCCCGGAGAGCCAACGCGCGGTGATGCGGGCGCCCTTCCAGGAGGGCGAGTTCCCGGGGCCGGTGAAGTACGGCTACCTCAGCGTCGGCGTCGTGGAGGAGGGCCCCGATACGCTGGTCGGGCGTACGGTGTTCTGCCTGTACCCGCACCAGACGCGTTACGTCGTACCGGTGAGCGCCGTGACGGTGGTACCGGAGCACGTACCACCGGCGCGTGCGGTGCTCGCGGGCACGATCGAGACCGCCGTGAACGCCCTCTGGGACGCCGCGCCCCTGGTCGGCGACCGGATCGCGGTCATCGGCGGCGGCATGGTGGGCTGCTCGGTCGCCGCCCTGCTCGCCCGCTTCCCCGGCGTACGGCTCCAGCTGGTCGACGCCGATCCGGCCCGCGCCAAAACCGCCGAGGCGCTCGGCGTCGGCTTCGCGGCCCCCGAGGACGCCCTCGGCGACTGCGACCTGGTCGTGCACGCCAGCGCCACCGAACAGGGCCTCACCCGCGCCCTGGAACTCCTCGCCCCGGAGGGCACGGTCCTCGAACTGAGCTGGTACGGCGACCGGCGCGTCGCCCTGCCGCTCGGCGAGGCCTTCCACTCCCGCCGCCTCACCGTGCGCAGCAGCCAGGTCGGCACCGTCTCCCCGCGCCGGGCCGGCCGCAGCTACGCCGACCGTCTCGCCCTCGCCCTGGACCTGCTGGCCGACCCGGCCCTGGACGCCCTCATCACGGGCGAAAGCGCGTTCGAGGAGCTGCCCGAGGTGCTCCCGAGGCTCGCCTCCGGCGAGATCCCGGCCCTCTGTCACCGGGTCAGCTACGGCGAGGCAGGCTGACGCCATGTCCCATGCGGCCTGCCAAGAGGCCCTGACCTGAGAAAAGAGTGAGAGTGGACTGAACACGGGGAAGTCGAGAGCCGTATTAGGGGGTCCCCCGGCAGGGTTCCGCCGGGGGACCAGACGCGCCGCACCTGGAGGGTCGTCCGTTGTTCAGCATCACCGTCCGCGATCACATCATGATCGCTCACAGTTTCCACGGCGAGGTGTTCGGGCCCGCGCAGCGACTGCACGGTGCCACGTTCCTCGTGGACGCCACCTTCCGTCGTGAACAGCTGGACGACGACAACATCGTCGTCGACATCGGTCTCGCCACCCAGGAACTGGGCGCCGTGGTGAGCGAGCTGAACTACAGAAACCTCGACAACGAGCCGGACTTCGCCGGGATCAACACCTCCACGGAGTTCCTCGCCAAGGTCATCGCGGACCGGCTCGCCGAGCGCATCGAGAAGGGTGCCCTCGGCGAGGGCGCCAAGGGCCTCGCCGGACTGACCGTCACCCTTCACGAGTCACACGTCGCCTGGGCGAGTTACGAGCGTGCCCTGTGACCGACATGGCCATCGGCCGCCCGCCGGCCCTGACCTACGTGCCCGCGCAGCGCGCGGCCACCGCCGACCCCTCGGGCCAGAACGCCCCCGCGAACATCGGGATCCTCTCCATGTCCCTGCGCACCGTGCACTTCCTCATGCCGGGCGGTGTCGACGACCCGGCCCAGCCGAGCGGCGGCAACGCCTACGACCGGCGGGTCTGCCTGGACCTGCCCGGCTTCGGCTGGCAGGTCACCCGGCACGTGGTGGCCGGCTCCTGGCCGCGCCCCGAGCAGGCCGCCCGCGACGGTCTCGCCCGGACCCTGCGGGAACTGCCCGACGGCGCGGTCGTCCTGCTGGACGGCCTGGTCGCCTGCGGCGTCCCGGAGATCGTGGTCCCCGAGGCGGAGCGGCTGCGGCTCGCCGTCCTGGTGCACCTGCCGCTCGGCGACGAGACCGGCCTCGACCGGGCCGTGGCCGCCGACCTGGACGCCCGGGAACGCGCGGTGCTGCGCGCCGTACCCGCGGTGATCGCGACCAGCGACTGGGCGGTACGACGGTTGGTCTCGCACCACGGGCTGGCCCCCGACCGCGTCCACGTGGCCGCCCCGGGCGCCGACATCGCCCCCCTCGCCGGCGGTACCGACGGCGTCTCGCACCTGGTGTGCGTCGCCGCCGTCACCCCCCGCAAGGGCCAGCACCGTCTGGTGGAGGCCCTCGCCGCGGTCCGGGAGCTGCCGTGGACCTGCACCTGCGTCGGCGGCCTCAACCAGGACCCCGAGTACGTCGCCCACCTGCGGTCGCTCATCGCGCGGCACGGGCTGACGGACCGGCTGCACCTGGCGGGCCCGCGCTCCGGCGCCGACCTGGACGCCAGCTACGCGGCCGCGGACCTGATGGTCCTCACCTCGTACGCCGAGACCTACGGCATGGCGGTCACCGAGGCCCTCGCCCGCGGCATTCCGGTGCTCGCCACCGACGTCGGCGGCCTGCCCGAGGCGGTCGGCCGCGCCCCCGACGGCGGGGTGCCCGGCATCCTGGTGCCGCCGGAGGACCCCGCCGCGCTCGCCGCCGAACTGCGCGGCTGGTTCGGCGAGCCGGACGTGCGCCGCCGCCTGAAGGCCGCCGCGCGCGGCCGGCGCGCGGCCCTCGACGGCTGGGCGACCACCGCCCGCAGCCTGGCCGGAGTCCTGCTGCGGCTCCCCGACGAACCCCGGAGGGCGGCATGACCACCGGCGAGACCACGACCACTACTCCGGTCGGCGCGATCCCCGCGCAGCCGGGACCCGCGGATGTCACGGATGCAGGGGTGGGACGAGAGCGAATGGACGCGGCTGCCTCCGGAGACCCCGAGCGTTCCGAAGTGATCCCGGGCGCCGGCCCCGTCACCCGACCGGGCGAGCGGGCCACCGTACGACTGCGCGAGACCGACCCCGAGGAGCCGCCGCGGTACGCGCCCGAGTGGCTGCAACTGCGGGAGAGCGCCGACGCGGCGGCCCGCGCGCACGATCTGCTGGACCCGCTGCGGATCCGGCTGGCCAACCTGCCCGGCAAGGCGGGCGGGATCGTCGTGCACGACCTGGGCTGCGGCACCGGCTCGATGGGCCGCTGGCTGGCCCCCCGCCTGGACGGCGCCCAGCACTGGATCCTGCACGACCGCGACCCCTACCTGCTGCACTTCGCCGCCGTCGCCTCGCCCCGGGCCGCCGCCGACGGCAGCCGGGTCACCGTGGAGACCCGGCGCGGCGACGTCGCCCGGCTCACCCCCGACGCGCTCATAGGCGCCTCGCTGGTGACCGCCTCCGCCCTGCTCGACGTGCTCACCCGCGAGGAGGTCGACACCCTCGCCGAGGCCTGCGCCGGGGCCGGCTGCCCCGCGCTGCTGACCCTGTCCGTCGCCGGACGCGTCGACCTCACCCCGGAGCACCCGCTGGACAAGGAGATCGCGGAGGCGTTCAACGCCCACCAGCGGCGCGGCGGAATGCTCGGACCGGACGCGATCACCGCCGCCTGCGAGGCGTTCGCCGACCGCGGCGCCACCGTGAAGGTGCACCCCAGCCCCTGGCGGCTCGGTGCCGCCGAGAAGGCGCTCACCGAGCAGTGGCTGCGCGGCTGGGTCGGCGCCGCCGTCGAGGAGCGCCCCGAACTCGCCGAGCGCGCCGACGCCTACCTGGCCGAGCGGCTCGCCGCGAACGCGGCCGGCGAACTGCGGGTCCTCCTGCACCACAGCGACCTGCTGGCCCTCGCCCGCCCGACCGGAGGCACCGCATGACCACCCCCGCCCTGGTCCGCGAGAGCGCGCCGGTCGCCCCGGTCGCCGTGCCCCGGCGCCTGGACCTGCGCGCCGTCCGCACCCATCTGGGCACCCTCGGCGGGGTCGCCATCCTCGCGGTGCTGCTGTGGCGGCTCGGCACCGGGGTCTTCGTCGACGGACTGCGCCGTATCGACACGCCGACCCTGCTCATGGGCCTGGCGATCGGCGCGGTCACGACCGTGCTGAGCGCCTGGCGCTGGCAGTTGGTGGCCCGCAGCCTCGGTCTGCGGCTGCCGCTCGGACCCGCCGTCGGCGACTACTACCGGGCGCTGTTCCTCAACGCGGCCCTGCCCGGCGGGGTGCTCGGCGACGTGCACCGGGCGGTGCGGCACGGCCAGAGCGAGGGCGACATCGGGCGCGGCGTCCGCGCGGTCGTCCTGGAACGGACCGCGGGACAGCTCGCGTTGACCGTCTTCGGCGCGGCCGCCCTGCTGATCCTGCCCTCGCCGGTCCGCGACGACGTCCGCAGCTTCGCCCCGCTGGCGGCGGCCGGCGTGGCCGGCGCGTGCGCGATCGTCGTCGCCCTGCGGATGAACCGGGCCCCGGGCAAGCGCGTCGGCGCCCTGCGCTCGACCCTCGCCGAGGCCCGCCGCGCCCTGTTGTCCCGGCAGAACGGGCCGGGCGTCGCCCTGTCCTCGGCGGCCATCCTCGCCGGACACGTCGGGATGTTCGTGGTCTCCGCGCGGGTGGCCGGCTCCCACGCCTCCGTCGCGGCGCTGGTCCCGATCTGCGTACTCGCCCTGGTCGCCATGGGGCTGCCGCTGAACGTCGGCGGCTGGGGCCCCCGCGAGGGCGTCACCGCCTGGGCGTTCGCGGCGGCCGGCCTCGGCGCGGACAGCGGGCTCGCGACCGCCGTCGTCTACGGCGTCCTCAGCTTCGTGGCCGCCCTGCCGGGCCTCGTGGTCCTGGTCGTCCGCTGGTACACCGGGCTGCGCTATTCCCGCCCGGCGGTGAGCAGTTCGAAAACCGCCCCGAAGGAATCGACGAGGCCCGCGAGGAGTTCCTTCCCCTTTTCCGCCGATCCCAGGGAAGGGCGGCCGATGACGCCCGACTCGGTATAGGCGGACATTCCCAGGGTGAGGAGATGACGACGGTCGTCAGCGGTGAAATCGGCGGACTCGTGACCAGGGCGGACCAATTCGGGATGAGCGTGCAGCAGAATGGACGTCTCGATTTCCCCGGCATGCATGTCGGTGAGCGCCGAGGTCTCCACTCCGGCGCGGCTCAGCGCTGCCTCCCAGTCCTCCGCGGCCGGGTACAGCGCCAGCCGTTCGCCGCGCGCGGACGCCTCCTGCACGACGTTGCCCAGCACGTAGTTGCCGCCGTGGCCGTTGACCACGACCAGCGCCTCGACACCGGAGCGGCGCAGCGAGGCGGCGATGTCGTTCACCACCGCGTGCAGGGTGACCGAGGAGATGCTGACGGTCCCCGGCCAGGCCGCGTGCTCGTGCGAGCAGGAGACGGTCACCGGAGGAAGGAGGTGCACCGGGTACGCGGCGGCGATCTCCCGGGCCACGGCACAGGCGACGAGCGTGTCCGTCGCGAGCGGGAGGTAGGGGCCGTGCTGTTCGAAGCTCCCCACGGGAAGGACCGCGACCTGTGTTGAAACGCCCGCCCCCCTGGTCCGTACCTCCTCCGTAGTGTCCGCCGGCAACAGACCGTTCGCCGCCGTACGCGCGCCCGAACCACTCATCGTTTCACGGCCTTTCGTCTCTGCTTAGGAATCAGATCATGACAGAAAACATCGGCGTACTCGGCACGAAGTCCCCACGGCGTTCGGGCGTGGAACGCGTCGTCAATGCACCGCTGCCCACCGTGTACGGGAAATTCCAGGCGATCGGCTACCTGGACCACGACCGCGGTGACGAGCAGGTGGCCCTGGTCTACGGCGACATCGGCAGTGAGCGGGTGCTGACCCGGCTGCACTCGGAATGCCTCACCGGGGACGCGTTCGGCTCCCAGCACTGCGAGTGCGGCGACCAGTTGGCCGCCGCACTGCGCGCGGTCGTCTCCGAGGGCAGCGGGATCGTCGTCTACCTGCGCGGGCACGAGGGCCGCGGCATCGGACTGCTCGCCAAGCTGCGCGCGATGGCCCTGCAGGCGGAGGGCCTGGACACCGTCGAGGCGAACCTCGCGCTCGGCCTGCCGGTCGACGCCCGGGACTACGGCGTCGCCGCCGGCATGCTCCGCGACCTCGGGGTGAGTTCGGTACGTCTGATGTCCAACAACCCGCGCAAGCGGGAGTCCCTGGTACGGCACGGCATCGAGGTCGCCGAGACGGTCCCGCTGCTGATCGAGCCGTGCGAGAACAACATCACGTACCTGCGCACCAAGCGGGAGCGCCTGGACCACGTGCTGCCCCATCTCGACGCGGTGGCGCACTGGTCCTGAGGTACCGGGAGGCCTCCCCGGCGTCCGCGACGTCCTCGTCGAACGCGCCGAACCGGCCGCCGGATCCACCTCGAAGGCCGCGGGCGGAGTGCGCGCCCACGCTGGAAGCCGGGCTGCGCCGCGTCGGCTGCCTCTTCCACCCCGAAGGAGGCGGCCCGGCTCTCCCCGCTGATCGGCACGCGGGTCAGTCCAGGATCGCCTCGTGGGCCAGCCGCCGCAGATCCGGGAAGACCTTCAGCGTCTTCGGCCGTAGCTGGGTGTGGAACTGCACGGTCAGGTCGTGCGCCGGGTCGACCCAGAAGGCGGTGGTGGCGGCCCCCGTCCAGCCGTAGGCGCCGCGGCTGCTCGGCGAGAGGGTGCGGTCGGGGTCGATCACGACCGAGACGCCGAGGCCGAAGCCCAGGCCGTCGTTGCCGGGTTCCTGGTGGGCGGGGGCGCCGAAGGCGCGCAGGTCGGCGCCGCCGGGCAGGTGGTTGCGGGAGAGCAGCCCGACCGAGGCGGGGGAGAGCAGCCGGGCGCCGTCCAGCTCGCCGCCCCGGCGCAGCATCTCCATGAAACGGTGGTAGTCGTACGCCGTCGCCGCGAGGCCGCCGCTGCCGGACAGCATGCGGGGGCGGCCGCGCAACGGCAGCCCGGGGACCGGCTCGATGCCGCCGTCGCTCGTCTCCCCGTACAACTCCGAGAGCCGGTCGGCCTGTTCGGGGGCGATGTGCAGGCCCGCGTCCGGCATGCCGAGCGGGCGGAAGATCCGGTCCGCGAAGAACTCGTCGAGCCGCTGACCGGAGACCACCTCGACGACCCGGCTGAGCACGTTGAAGCCGACCGAGTAGTTCCACTGCGTGCCCGGCTCGAACTGGAGGGGCATGCGCGCGTACACGGCGGTCGTCTCGGCGAGGTCCGCGCCCGCCGGCACCGAGAACTCCAGGCCCGCCTCCCGGTAGCGGGCGTCCACCGGGTGCGCGTGGTAGAAGGCGAAGGTGAACCCGGCGGTGTGGGTGAGCAGATGACGGATCCGGATCGGCCCGTCGGCGGGCCTGGTCACCATGTCCGCACCCGAACCGCTCACGTGGACCCGGGGGTTGGCGAACTCCGGCAGGTAGCGGTCGACCGGGTCGTCCAGCGACAGCAGGCCGTCCTCGACCAGCAGCAGGACCGCGACCGCCGTGACCGGCTTGGTCATGGAGTAGACCCGCCAGATGGTGTCCGGTTCGACCGGCAGCCCCGCGGCGCGGTCACGGAGGCCGTGCGTGGTGAGGTGGGCGACCCGGCCGCCGCGCGCCACGGCCACCAGGTAGCCGGGCAGGCGCCCTTCGTCGACGTAGTGGGCGAAGTGCTGGTCGAGGCGGTCCAGCGCCTTCGCGTCCAGCCCGACCTCGCCGGGGTCGACTTCCTGTCGCAGCTGTGCCATCGCTCTCCTCCGGTCGTGTCGTCCGCGGTGCGGTCCGACCTGGACCTCATCGTCGCGCAGGAAGAGGGGAATGGTCGCGCTCATCCGCGTGCGGTGTGACGGACGCTATAGAAGGGACACCGGGCAGCCGACGTGCCGACGTCCCGAACGCGTGTGCCCCGGGTGACGGTGGGAATGCCGGGCCGGAGCGCCGGGGTTGCCCCCGTCATGACCCAGGACACACTTCTGAAGCTGCTCGCCGAAGGCCACGCCGGGGTGCTGGTCACCCTCAAGCGCGACGGCCGCCCCCAGCTGTCCAACGTCAGCCACGCCTACTACCCCGACGAACGGACCGTGCGCGTGTCGATCACGGACGACCGCGCGAAGACCCGGAACCTGCGCCGCGATCCCCGCGCCTCCTACCACGTCACCAGCCCCGACCGCTGGGCCTACACGGTCGCCGAGGGCACCGCCGACCTGTCACCGGTCGCCCAGGACCCCCACGACGAGACGGTGGAGGAGCTCATCCGCCTCTACCGCGACGTCCAGGGCGAACACCCCGACTGGGACGACTACCGCGCCGCGATGGTCCGCGACCGCCGCCTGGTCCTCCGACTCCGCGTGGAACGGGCGTACGGCATCCCGCGCGCGTAGGTCCCGGGACCGGTGGTCGTGCGGGAGCACGACGTGCCCGCGCAGGCCGTGGACTCCTGACGCGCGGGCGGCCCCCGGAGCCGTGGGACTCCGGAGGCCGCCCGCGGCGGAGTGCTCAGGCCGAGACCGCCTCCGGTCGCGCCGCCGCCGTCCCCGACCGCTCGCCGAGCAGTGCGGTCGGCACCCTGTGGGTCTCCCGGGCGGTCAGCGCGGCGATCACCGGCGGCACGCACAGCGCCCCCGTGAACAGGGCCACCGCCGACCAGTCGTCACCGCCGGGACCCGCGATCCGCGCCGCGAAGGTCACCGCGAACCCGGCCACCGCGAACCCGATCTGGGTGCCGATCGCCATGCCGGACAGCCGCACCCGGGTCGAGAACATCTCCCCGTAGAAGGACGGCCAGATGCCGTTGGCGGCGCTGTAGACGACACCGAAGGCGACGATCCCGAGAAGCATGACCAGCGGGTAGGAGCCGGTGGAGATCGCCCACAGGTACCCGGCCATCGCCACCGCGCTGCCCACCGCGCCGATCAGGTACACCGGCCGTCGGCCGATCCGGTCCGACAGCGTGGCCCACGCCGGGATCGCACCCAGCGCCACCAGGTTCGCCAGCGCGCCCACCCACAGCATGGACGTCCTGGACATGCCCACCGAGTCGCTGGTCGCGTACGCCAGCGCCCACACCGTGAAGATCGTGCTCACCGACGCGATCAGCGCACCGCCGATCACCCGCAGCACGTCCGCCCAGTGGTGCCGCAGCAGCGTCACGAGCGGGAGCCGTACGACACCCTCGCCGGCCGCCTGCTGCACGAAGGCCGGGGTCTCCTGGATCCTGCGCCGGATCACCCAGCCGACCACGGCGACCACCACACTCGCCCAGAACGGCACCCGCCAGCCCCAGGACAGCAACTGGTCGTCGGGCAGCTGGGAGACCGGGATGAAGACGAGGGTGGCGATCAGCTGACCGCCCTGGGTGCCGCTGAGGGTGAAACTGGTGAAGAAGCCGCGCCGGTCCGGTGGCGCGTGCTCCAGGCTCATCGAACTGGCGCTGGCCTGCTCACCTGCGGCCGAGACGCCCTGGAGCACCCGGCACAGCACCAGCAGCACCGGAGCGAGGGACCCCACCTGGGCGCGGCTCGGCAGACAGCCGATCAGGAACGTCGACAGGCCCATCAGCAGCAGCGTGAACACCATGATCTTCTTGCGGCCGATCCGGTCCCCGAAATGCCCGAGGAACAGCGCGCCGACCGGCCGGGCCGCGTACGCGACCCCGAACGTGGCCAACGAGAGCAGGGTCGCGTTGGCCGGGTCCGACTCGTCGAAGAAGACCTTCGGGAAGATCAGCGCGGCCGCGCTGCCGTAGATGAAGAAGTCGTAGTACTCCAGGGCGCTGCCGATCCAGGCGGCCAGCGCGGCTTTCCTCGGCTGGCCGCCGGACGGTACGGCGGTGCCGGCGGGTGGGGCGGGGACGGGCACGGCGGTGCTCCTTCGGGGAACTCCGACTCAGGCGGAGTGGGCGGCGGGGGAGAAGGCCGGTTCCCAGGGGTGACGGGTCGGCGGACCAGCGTGCTAATTAACCCACTGGGTAGTTAGTCGCGATGGGTACGGATGTTGCGCCCGCGTTTCCCCGCTGTCAAGAGGTCGCGCCGGACTCCGGGTGCGGGGGTCAGTCCGCCGCGCGCTCCGCCGTGAGGTAGGCGATCACCATGTCGCCGAGCATGGCCCGGTAGTGCTCGCGCTGCGCCGGGTCCACCAGGTCACGGCCGAACAGGGCGCCGAAAGTGGCCCGGTTCGCCACCCGGAAGAAACAGAACGAGCTGATCAAGGCGTGCAGGTCGACCGCGTCGACGTCCGCCGTGAACAGGCCGGACTCCTGCCCCGTGGCGAGGATCCGGCGGATCACCTCCAGGGCGGGGGAGCCGATCCGGCCGAGTTCCTCGGAGGCCGCGATGTGCTCGGCGCCGTGGATGTTCTCGATGCTGACCAGGCGGATGAAGTCGGGGTGCTGCTCGTGGTGGTCGAAGGTCAGCTCCGCGAGCCGGCGGATCGCGGCGACCGGGTCCAGATGCTCCACGTCCAGCTGCTGCTCGGCCTCGCGGATCACGCCGTACGCCCGCTCCAGGACCGCCGTGAACAGCTGCTCCTTGCCGCCGAAGTAGTAGTAGATCATCCGCTTCGTGGTACGGGTGCGGGCCGCGATCTCGTCCACCCGGGCACCGTCGTAGCCGGCCCGGGCGAACTCCTGGGTGGCCACGTCGAGGATCTCGGCCCGGGTACGGGCGGCGTCACGGGTCCGCCCGTTGGTCTGTGCCGGTTCGTCGGCGCTGGTCATCGGGTTCCTATCGGGTGCCTTCGGACGGGTGGTCGGTGCGGAGATTCTAGAAGCCCGTGCCGTCGGCGTTCCCGGAGAGGTCTTCCCCCGCTGCGACCTCCGGTGCTATAGCTAACGTACTAGTTCGTACATTAGTTGTTTCCGTTCAAGAGTGATGTCGCTCGGGAGGGCCACATGGCCAAGGACTCGTATCTCGTCGGGCTGATCGGTGCCGGTGTCGGGCCTTCGCTCAGTCCGGCCCTGCACGAGCGCGAGGCGGACCGGCAGGGGCTGCGGTACCTGTACCGGCTGATCGACGTCGACGCGCTCGGCGTGGCCCCACAGGCCGTGGGCGACCTGGTGCGGGCGGCACGCGATCTCGGTTTCGACGGGCTGAACATCACGCATCCGTGCAAGCAGCTGGTCATCGAGCACCTGGACGCGCTCTCCCCGCAGGCCGAGGCGCTCGGCGCGGTGAACACGGTGGTCTTCGAGGCCGGTGGAAGGGCGGTCGGTCACAACACGGACGTGACCGGGTTCGCGGCGTCGTTCGCGCGGGGGCTGCGGGACGCCCCGCTGGAACAGGTGGTGCAGATCGGAGCCGGGGGCGCGGGGGCCGCGGTGGCACACGCGACACTCACGCTGGGGGCGGAACGGGTCACCGTCGTGGACGCGCTGGCCGACCGGGCCGTCGGTCTCGCGGATTCCCTGAACCGGCACTTCGGCCCGGGACGTGCGCGGGCCGCGGTGCCTGGGCTGTTGCCGGATTTGCTGGCGGGTGCCGACGGACTGGTGCATGCGACGCCGACGGGGATGGCCGCGCACCCGGGGCTGCCGCTGCCCGCGGAGTCGTTGCGGCCCGAGCTGTGGGTGGCCGAGGTGGTGTACCGGCCGCTGGAGACGGAACTGGTACGGGCTGCCAGGGAGTCGGGGTGTGCGGTGCTGGACGGGGGCGGGATGGCCGCGTTCCAGGCCGCGGACTCGTTCCGGTTGTTCACGGGGAGGGAGGCGGATGCCGCGCGGATGCTGGCGGACATCGGGGAGCTGGCTGGGAGCTCGGCGGGACAGGTGGTGTGACCGGCGCGGGGCGGTAGCCGCGCACCGATACGGCCCCGCGCCCCCGACGGGGGCGCTGTAGTGCACGTGAGGACGAGGGATATGCGTACTTCCATTGCCACCGTTTCGCTCAGCGGATCGCTCACCGAGAAGCTCACCGCCGCTTCTCGGGCCGGGTTCGACGGGGTCGAGATCTTCGAGAACGATCTGCTGGCCAGTCCGCTGTCCGCTCGTGAGATACGGGCCCGCTGCGACGATCTCGGGCTCACGATCGACCTCTACCAGCCCATGCGGGACATCGAGGCCGTCCCGGCCGACGAGTTCGCGCGCAACCTCCGTCGCGCCCGCCACAAGTTCTCGTTGATGCGGGAGCTGGGGGCCGACACCGTGCTCGTCTGTTCCTCCGTCTCCCCGCTCGCCGTCGACGACGACGATCTCGCCGCCGCGCAGCTCGCCCGACTCGCCGACCTCGCAACCGACTTCGGCGTCCGCGTCGCCTACGAGGCGCTCGCCTGGGGACGGCACGTCAGTACGTACAACCATGCCTGGCGCATCGTCGAGGCGGCCGGGCACCCCGCCCTCGGGACCTGTCTCGACAGCTTCCACATCCTCTCCCGGGGGTCCGACCCGAAGGGCATCGAGGACATCCCGGGCGAGAAGATCTTCTTCCTCCAGTTGGCCGACGCTCCGCTGCTCGCCATGGACGTGCTCCAGTGGAGCCGTCACCATCGCTGTTTCCCGGGCCAGGGCGGGTTCGACGTGGCCGGGCTCGTCCGCCATGCGCTGCGGGCCGGATACGACGGACCGCTCTCACTGGAGGTCTTCAACGACGTCTTCCGGCAGGCCGAGGCCGGCCCCACCGCCGTGGACGCGCGGCGCTCCCTGCTGGTGCTCGAAGAGTCTCTCGGCACCCGGGAACTGCCCGCGCCGGTCGTGCCGACGGGGATCGCCTTCGCCGAACTGGTCACCCCGGACGCGGAACCCGTCGCGGCACTGCTCGGCGCCCTCGGCTTCGCCCGCACCGCGCGGCACCGCAGCAAGCCCGTCGACCTGTGGGAGCTGGGCGACGCGCGGATCCTGGTCAACACCGGTCCCGCCGCCCGCCGCGACGGCACCGGGCTCGCCGCGATCGGCCTGGAGACACCGGACCCCCGGGGCGCCGCCCGGCGCGCCGAGGCACTGCTCGCCCCCGTGCTGCCCCGGCGCCGCGCCCCCGAGGACGCCCCGCTCGACGCGGTCGCGGCGCCCGACGGCACGGAGCTGTTCTTCTGCGCCACCGGTCGGGGACCCGAGCTCCTCGACTGGCGGGCCGACTTCGTCGCCGTGGCGCACGAGCCGGCCGCGGCCGCGGCCCGGGTCGACCACGTGGCCCTCGTCCAGCCGTGGCACCAGTACGACGAGGCGGCCCTCTTCCACCGCGGCGTCCTCGGCCTGCACGCCCAGGAGAGCGTCGATGTCGCCGACCCCTACGGGCTGCTGCGCTCCCGGGCCGTCACCAGCGCCGACGGCGGCGTCCGGATCGCGCTCGGGGTGGGCGCGGCCCCCGCCGACGACACCCTGCACGCCCAGCACATCGCCCTGGCCACCGACGACGTGGTGGCCGCGGCCCGCGCCTTCCGGGCGGCCGGCGGCAGCCTGCTGCCTGTCCCCGGCAACTACCACGACGACCTGGCCGCCCGATTCGAGTTCCCCGAGGGAGAGCTGGAGACGTACCGGGAGCTCGGCATCCTCTACGACCGGGACGCCGGCGGGGCCTTTCGGCACTGCTACACCCACACCGTCGGACGGGTGTTCTTCGAACTGGTCCAGCGCGATCCCGGATACCGCGGGTACGGCGCGCAGAACGCGCCGGTGCGGCTCGCGGCCCAGCACGCCGGGCGGCCGGTCCGCTGAAGCCGGACGCGGGCGGGGCAGGGATTCTTACGGCTTCCATGACCGATCCTCACGAACCTCCTGAAGGTTCCTTGGCATTCCGGGCGTGACGTCCGCCGGGATCCAGTCGTCCTACAGGCCGTAACAGTCCAGGGCGCTCCGGGAGCCCTGGATACGGGAGTCCTGGAGGCCGTCCCCGATGCCGACCCCTGTCAGCGCCGAGCCGCTCGTCCCCGTCGGGGGGCCGCCCTCGCGGTCGGCCCCGGCGCGCAGCCGCACCCAGCGCTACGAGCGCCCGCTCCTCGCGGGCATCGCCACCGTCGCCGCGCTGCTCTCCTTCTGGGGCATCTGGCACAGCGCCTACCACTCCTTCTACGCGAGCGCCGTACGCAGCATGACCGACAACCCGGTCGCCTTCCTCTACGGCTCCTTCGACCCGGCGGGCTCCATCACCCTGGACAAACTGCCCGGCTTCCTGTGGCCGCAGGCCCTGTCGGCCATGGTCCTCGGCTTCCACCCGTGGTCCCTGGTGGTCCCGCAGGCCCTGGAGGGCGTGGCCTCGGTGGTCCTGCTGCACGTGGTGGTACGACGCTGGGCCGGCGTACCGGCCGGGCTGCTGGCCGCCGCCTTCCTCACGCTCACCCCGGTGACCGTGGGCCTGGGCCGGTCGGTCACCGAGGACGCGCCGTTCGTCCTGCTGTTGCTGCTGGCCGCCGAGGCCACCCAGCGGGCCACCGCCCGCGCCCGGCTTCGCACCCTCGTGCTGGCCGGCCTCTGGGTCGGCGTTGCCTTCCAGTGCAAGATGCTGGAGTCCTGGGCGGTGCTGCCCGCGCTGGCCGTGACCTATCTGGTGGCCGCGCCCACCACACTGCGCCGCCGGATCCGGGACCTCGCCGTGGCCGGGACGGTCACGCTGGCGGTGTCCCTGTCCTGGATGCTGGCCGCCGGTCTCACCCCCGCCACCGCCCGCCCCTACCTGGACGGCACGACCGACAACTCGCCGGTCGCGCTGGTCGTCGGCTACAACTTCCTGACCCGCTTCCACGCGCTGGGCGTCGACGCGGCCGGCACCGGCAGCATCGTCGCCGACCAGGCGCACAGCAGGGCGCCGGTGGGGATGGGGAACAGCGTCTGGAAGATGTTCAGCCCCGGGCTCGCCAGCCAGACGGGCTGGCTGTACCCGCTGGCGGCGCTGGGGCTGGCCGCCGGTGCCTACGCGGTGTGGCGCCGCCGGCCCGGGCGCACCGACCCCTTCCTGGCCGGCTACCTGCTGTGGGGCGTCTGGCTGGTGACCTTCTTCCTGGTCTTCAGTTTCGGCAGCGTGACCGGACACACCTACTACATGGGCGTGGTGGCGGTCGCCCTGTCGGCCCTGGCCGCAGTGGCCGTGACCCGGGTGCGGCGCCGGAGCGTGCTGGGCGCGGTCCTGGCGGTGAACGTCGGCTGGTGCGCGGCCCTCACCCTGCACTACCCGCGGTTCTTCGCCTGGTCGGTCGCCGTCGCCGTGGTCCTGGCCCTGCCCGCGCTGGCCCTGTTCACCGTCGGCGGGTCGCGTCCACGCCGGGCCGCGCTGGCCGTCGCGCTGGCCGCGGTCCTGGTCGTGCCCACCGTGTGGTCCGCGTCCGCGACCTCGCTGCGCTACAACCAGCCCGGCGGCTTCGGCCGGATCGGCCCCGGCTCCATCGCCACCCGCAACGGCGCCCTCGCCCTGGACCCGGCCCAGCAGCGCGTCTACGCCTACCTCACCGCACACCGCGACGGCGCCCGCTACCTCGCCGCGGTGCCCCGCTGGCAGATGGCGGCGCCGTACATCCTCTCGGACAACGCCTCCGTCCTCCCGCTCGGCGGCTTCACCGCCCGGGTGCCGTACCCCACGGCCGCCGCCTTCCACCACCTGATCGACACCGGCCGGCTCCGCTACGTCCTGCTCACCAAGGCGGACCTCACCCACCGCGCCCTGGCCGCGCAGACCCCCGGCCGGGCCCTGGTCCGCTGGACCGTCGAGCACTGCGCGCCCGTTCGTGTCCCGCGCTACGTCCTGTACCGGTGCGGGGCCGCCGGGCACGGCGCTTGAGCGGACCGAGGGCCCGGACCGGGCGGGGGCCGGGCCCTCGGGAAGGCACCGGTCAGCCGATGTCCGTGAACACGAAGGCGAACTCGGCAGGCTCGGCGTGGAGTCGGTACTGCGGCAGCACGCCGGGACCGCAGGACGCGGAACCGATGCCGTGCTGGGCGTGGTCGAGGTTGACCCACACCGTGCCGGACGGCGTCAGGTCGGTGCGGTGGGCGGCCGCGTCCAACTGCTCGGTGGTCCAGCGGCGGGCGGTCAACCAGAACTCCGGGTCGCCGTCGATCCGCAGGCCGCCGAGCTCCGCCCAGCGGACGTCGGCGCGGGCGCCGTTCTCCTGCGGACGGACGTACGGTGTCTGGAGGTCGTCGATCGTCGCCTCCCAACGGCTCACGAACGAAGCCGACCTGGTGTCGGGGTAGGCCTCCGCGGGCCCGCCGCCGAACCACCGCACCCGGTCGGCGGCCGGCAGTCCGAAGCGGATGCCGAGCCGGGGCAGCGGCACCGTCCAGTCACCGTCCGGGGTGACCGAGACGGTGAGCCCGAGGCGGTCGCCGTCCGTGGTCCAGCGGTAGACGGTCGCGAGACCGAACTCCCGGCCGGCCGGTGCCACCCGGGTCCGCACCGTCAGCGCGTCGCCCGCCTGCTCCACCGCGTCCAGGCGGTGCCGCATGCGGTGCAGCCCGAACGTGCGCCACAGCTCGGCGTAGCGCGGATCGCTCTGCCAGGAGGCACCGTCGTCGTTGTCGGTCGTCGCCCGCCACACGTCCAGCCGCAGCCCGGTCACCTCGACCGAGCCGATGCTCCGCGGCGCGCCGGTGCGGGCGTCGAAGACCGCCGGACCGAGGGAGACCAGCCCCGCGCCGGACGGCACCGGCGCACCGGACGCGACGAGTGACGGTGCCCGCCGCGCACGCGGAGCGGACTGCCCCCAGGCCACGACATGGCCCTTGGGCCCCCAGGCGGTGTCGGCGGCCAGCAGGGCCCGTACCGTCCACTGCGTCTCGCCGCCGTCCGTCGCGGGCGGCTCGGGCAGCTTCAGCTCCGCCGACTCACCCGCCGCCAGCGCCGGTACGGCCAGGCTGCCCGACTCCACGGTCTCGCCGTCGACCTGGTACGACCACCCGAAGGCCAGCTCCGACAGATCGGCGAAGTCCTGTTTGTTGGTGACGCGGACGGTGGTGCCGTCGCCGTCGCCGTCGATGTCGATGCCGACCGGCTCGATCACCTTCTTGTACTCCAGCAGGCCGGGGGAGGGCCGCCGGTCGGGGAAGACCAGGCCGTCGCAGACGAAGTTCCCGTCGTGCAGTTCCTCGCCGAAGTCACCGCCGTACGCGTAGCCGAACCGTTCGTCCTGGACGCCGTGGTCGGTCCACTCCCAGACGAAACCGCCCTGGAGCCGGTCGTGCGTCTCGAAGATCCGCTGGTAGTCGGCGAGTCCACCGGGCCCGTTGCCCATGGCGTGGGCGTACTCGCAGAGGATGACGGGGAGTGCACGGCGTTTGCGGGTGCCGCCGTCGAGGCCCCGGCCGATCCGCTCGACCTCGGCGTGGTCGGGGTACATCCGTGAGTACACGTCCGTGTCACGGCAGTCGCTGTCACCCTCGTAGTGCACGAGGCGCGAGGTGTCCCGGCCGTGGATCCACTCGGCCATCGCGGTCAGACCGCGCCCGGTGCCCGCCTCGTTGCCCAGCGACCAGATCACCACCGACGGGTGGTTCTTGTCGCGTTCGACCATCCGGGCGGCCCGGTCCAGCAGCGCCGGGGTCCAGCGGTCGTCGTCGACCGGGTTGTCCCGCCAGGCCTGCTCGGTGAAGCCGTGGGTCTCCAGGTCGCATTCGTCGATCACCCACAGGCCGTACTCGTCGCACAGGTCGAGGAAGGCCGGGTGGGGCGGATAGTGGGAGGTGCGGACGGCGTTGACGTTGTGCTGCTTCATCAGCAGCACGTCCGCCCGCATGGTCTCCGGGCCGAGGGCGCGCCCGTGCTCCGGGTGCCACTCGTGCCGGTTGACGCCCTTGAAGAGGACCGCCTTCCCGTTGACCTTGATCAGTCCGGCGGCCGACTCCACCGTCCGGAAGCCGATCCGCAACGGCACCCGCTCGCCCTCGGTGGCCAGCAGCCCGTCGTACAGCCTCGGGGTCTCGGCCGTCCACGGCTCGACCGGGACGGTCGCCGACTCGCCGGTGGCGACGTCGATGCCGAGGCCGGGCACGGTGACCCGGCCGGCCACGTCGGAGTCGACCCGCAGGGTGCCGGTGCCCGCGGCGTGGTCGTAGGAGGCGTGCACGAAGAAGTCGAGGACGCCGCCCGCCGGGCGGTGCAGCAGCGTCACGTCCCGGAAGATGCCGGGCAGCCACCACTGGTCCTGGTCCTCCAGATAGGAGCCGGCCGACCACTGGTGGACCCGGACGGCGAGGACGTTGCCGGCCGGCTTCAGCAGATGGCCGACCGCGAACTCGTGCGGCAGCCGGGAGCCCTTGAACTCGCCGATGTCCGTGCCGTTCAGCCAGACCCGGGCGCAGGACTCGACCCCGTCGAAGCGGAGGACCGCCCCGCCGTCGGTGACGTCCCAGCCCTCCGGCAGGTCGAAGAACCGCAGGTGGTCACCGGTGGGGTTCTCGGTCGGCACGTGGGGCGGGTCGACCGGGAACGGGTAGAGGTGGTTCGTGTAGATCGGCGAGCCGTGGCCCTGGAGCACCCAGTGCCCCGGGACCGAGACCTCCGCCCAACCGCCGGCGTCGTACCCCGGCTCGGCGAACGCGTCGTCCTCGGCGTCGGCGGTCGGCGACAGCCGGAAACGCCACCTGCCGTTCAGCGAGAGCGACGCGGCGTCCGAGCGTGGGTACCAGGCACGGGGCGGCAGGGCCCCCGAACCCGGGGAGACGTCCTCGACGTAGTCGGTGGCGGAGGTGCGGAACGACATCGGTCTCCAGGTCGCGAGAGTGCGGGGTCAGCCCTTGATGCCGGTCTGCGCGATCCCCTGGACCAGCCAGCGCTGGAGGAAGAGGAAGACGAACACCAGGGGCAGGATGGAGATGGCGGTGGCCATGAAGATCGTGTGGAAGACGACCGTCTGGTTGGTCATGTACGACGAGAGCACCACCTGGACGGTCCACGCCCCGGGGTCCTGACCGATGACCAGGGGCCACAGGAAGGCGTTCCAGGCGCCGATGAAGGTGATGGTGGCGATCGCCGCGAAGAAGTTCAGCGAGTTGGGCACGACGACCCGCCAGTACGAGCCCCAGTAACCCAGCCCGTCCACCCGTGCCGCCTCCTCCAGCTCCTTCGGGAACCCCAGGAAGTACTGCCGGAACAGGAAGCACGTGAAACCACTGAACAGGCCCGGGATGATCAGTCCCCGGTACGTGTCCACCCAGCCGAGTGAGGAGACCAGTACGAAGCTGGGCACGAAGGTCACCGAGGTGGGCACCATCAGGGTGCCCAGGACGAGGTAGAAGATCTTGTTGGCGTGCTTGTAGGGAATGCGGGCCAGGGCGTACCCGGCCAGCGAGCACACCAGCAGGATGCCGATGGTCATGGAGACGGCGACGACCAGCGAGTTCCACATGGACTGGGCGAAGTCCACCTGCGGGTCGTCGAACAGCTCCTTGACGTTGCCCCACTGCAGGTGTGTGGGGAAGAACTGCCAGCTCGGCCCGGTGATGGCGGTGTCCGTGGTGAGGGCGTTGCGAAGCAGGATGTAGAACGGGACCAGGAAGAGGAAGGTAGCGACACCGGTGGCGATGTACAGGCCGGTGTTGCCCATCACTGAGCCGCCGCGTCGGCGCCTGGCCTTCGTGGGCGCGGTCTTGTTCATGTCGGGCGTGGTGGTGGTCACTTGGACTCGTCTCCCCTTCCGAAGCCCATGATCTTGCCCTGGAACAGGGTGACGATGATGATCAGCAGGGTCAGGATGACGGCTCCCGCACTGCCGGCGCCGTAGTCCTGTGACGTGCCGAGGGCGGTGGCGTACAGCTCGACCAGCGGCGGTCGGCCCCAGGTGGTCTTGTCGAGCAGGTTGTAGAACTCGTCGAAGGCCTGGTAGGCGGCGATCAGCAGCAGCAGGACCACCGCGGTCGAGGTGGCCCGAAGCTGCGGCAGGGTGATGTACCGGAAGGTCTGCCAGCCCCGCTTGGCGCCGTCGATGGCGGCGGCCTCGTACAGCTCGCCCGGGATGTTCTGCAGGGCCGCCAGGAACAGGATCATGTAGAAGCCGGACTGCAGCCACAGCCGGAGCGTCACGATGACGAGCCAGTACCAGGGCGGACTGGGAGAGGCCAGCCAGGCGACGCTGTCGACCCCGAACCAGCCGAGGACCGTGTTCAGCAGGCCGAAGCGGACTCCGCTGAAGATGGACATCTTCCAGATCAGGGACGCGGCGACGTAGCTGCACGCGGTCGGCAGGAAGAACACCGACCGGAAGAACGCCCGCACGAACCGGATCCGGTTGACCAGCAGCGCGAGCCCGAGCGACACCGCCCAGGTGGTCGGCACGATGAAAGCGGCGAACACGGTGAAGGTGCCGAGCGACCCGACGAACTTGGGGTCCGTGAGCATGTACGTGTAGTTGTCGAAGCCGACGAACTTGTCCGGCGTGACGGTGAACCGTGCGTCGAAGAAGCTGAGGTAGACACTCCAGCCGATCGGCACGTAGACGAAGATGATCAGCCCGATGAGGAAGGGGCTGATGAAGAGCCAGAAGTTGAGGGTGCGGCTGCCCCGCAGGCCCCGCCGCGGCTTGGCCGGACTGGCCTGAGCCGGGGAGAGGTTCGCGAGGTCGCGCGTGGTGGTCGTCGACATGGGTCCGGTCCGTCCGCGACTTATCCGAAGAGCTTCTTCAGCTCGCGGTTGACGGTCGTGTCGCACTGGTCGAGCGCCTTCTCCGGGTCACCGGCCTTGCGGACGCAGTTGGCGAGCACGTCCCACGACGCCTGGATCATCGCCTGGGTCCAGCCGATGTTGTCGAAGTGCCCGAACTGGTTGAAGAGCTTCACGCCCTCGGCGGGGAGACCGGTCTTGAGCTTGGTGGCCGAGGCGGCGATCGACGTGCGCGGCGGGATGTGGAAGCCGTACGACGTCGCGAAGTCCTCCTGGTCCTTCTTCTGGTCGATCCACAGCCACTTGACGTACTCCTTGGCCGCGTCGACGTTCTTGCTCTTGGCGTTGACGAACATCGACCATCCGCCGTTGTAGACGGACTGCTTGCCGGAGTCGACGGTCTTCGGGAAGGGGAAGATCCCGATGTCGTCGCCGAGTGCCTTCTGGAACTGCGGCATCGCCCACATACCGCAGAACTGGATGGCACACAGGCCCTGGTTGAGCGCCGACGGGTCCCAGAAGTCGGTCGGCGCGCCCAGGAGCAGGTCGCCACTGGTGAACAGCTTGCGCATCTTCTTCAGGCCCTCGACGACGCCGGGCGTGTGGTAGGCGATCTGGTTCTTGTCGTCGAGGGTGTCCGCGCCCGCGGACCAGATCAGCGGGCTGATGATGGCGTGCAGGTCGTTGCCGAGGTACAGGCCTTTCATCTTGCTTGTGGTGAGCTTGGCCGAGATCTCGATCAGCTCGTCGAGGGTCTCCGGGACCTTCACGCCGGCCTTCTCGAAGAGCGAGGGCCGGTAGAAGAAGAATTGCGGGTCGTCGATCATACGGACGCCGTAGATCTTCCCGTCGACCGTGTGCGACTTGATGTCGGCCGCGTTGAAGTCGTCCTTGACCGGGTCGATGATGTCGGTCAGGTCGGCGACCTGACCACTCTTGACCATCTGGATCTGCGGGTGGAACTCGAAGACGTCGGGGGCGGAGTTGGTGAGCAGCGTGGCGAAGAGCTTGCTCTCGTAGTCCGAGCTGGTGATCCACTGTGTGGTCACGTTGGCGGACTTGTAGGCGGTGGGGTACCTCTTGACCGCCTGCTCGACGCCCGCCTCGCCGTAGGCGTGGAACATCTGCGTCAGCTGGGTGCCCGACCCGCTGCCGCCGCCTCGGCCGTTGTTGCTGCCGCACGCGGCCAGGGTGCCGGCGGCGGCCATGCCCGCGGCCGCCCGGAACAGAGACCGGCGGGACCAGTTGTTGTTGCTCAGTGCCGACATGCTGACGTCCTTGTCTGTCGAGAGCGGCCGTGGTGCCAGGGCCGTGCGGGGCCTGGAACACCTCGCGAGCCAGATGGCCGAAATTGCGTTGCGGAGCGGGACGTTAACCTTCGGCTAATACTTCGGCAAGAGGTTGGACGAAGTCTGCGCGAAACGTTGTACCCGGTTCGGAATGACGAACAGCAGGGATGGCAGGGAGAGTTGAGGACCGCCGGTCAGGGAGGGGCCGGCGGCCCTCGGACGGTGGGAGCGGTGCTCGCTACTGCCTGGTCCAGGCCTCGTTGGTGCCGCCGTTGCAGCTGTAGAGGATCACCTTGCTGCCGTCGGCGGTGGCCTGCCCGCTCACGTCCAGGCACTTGCCCGACGCCTCGCTCAGGATCTGCCCGTTGGCGTTCAGGAGCCAGCGCTGGCTCGCGTCACCGGTGAGCCCGGCGGTGGCGGTCAGGGCCGAACCGGAGGCCGTCAGATAGCCGTCCGCGCCCTTCAGGGTGCCGTCCGCGTCGTACGACCAGGACTGGCCGCCCGCACCCGTGCAGGTGGCGAGCGCGGCCCCCGACGCGTCGGCGGTGAGGCACTTGCCGGACTGCTTGCCGGCCAGCGCGCCGGTGACGGCGGAACGTCCGTGGCCCTTCTGGTCGAAGACGTACGTCGTGATCGAGCGGGCGGCCAGGGTCGCGGAGACCGTGCCCGAACCCACCGCCGGCTTCGCGACGTCGGCCCAGTCCTCGGTGGCCGAGGTCCGCACCGCCTGCCTGGCCCGTACCGGTGCCTTGTTGTTGAAGTGCAGACTCAGCGGTGTGTCCGTGGCGTTGTGGTTGTTGACCACGACCACCCACGTGCCGTTCCGGTCGTAGGAGGACACCTCGACCCCGTCCGGCGCCCCCGTCACGTCGTGCGCGACCGAGCCCGGCCGGACGAACTTGCTGTACTGGCCGAGCGCGTAGTACCGCTTGGTGAAGTACAGCGTCTGGTTGCCGTTCGTCGCGTAGTCGGGATCGTAGTAGATCAGGCCGTCGTTCCAGCCGACGTCGTTCTTCTCGGTGGGGGAGGTGCCGTAGCCGCTGGCCAGGGCCACCCACCACTGGAAGGCGGAGTCGTGGGCGCTCGCGAAGTCCTTGTAGATGATGCGGGACATCAGCAGGGCGTTGTCGATGGTCGGGTCGTACTCCTGGTTCCAGCCCGTCGAGCCCTTGCCGAAGCAGCAGATCTCCGTGGCCCAGGACTTCCTGCCGACCGACCGCGACGTCTCGTAGACGTTGCCGAGCTGGCCGTCGTTCGGGTTGTTGTACGTGTGGTGGGCCAGCGCCGACACGTACTGCGCGGTGCCGGGCTGCGAGATCCACTGCGGGAGCTCGGAGACGAACTGGGTGGTCTGGCTGGACTCGTCGGCGATGATCGAGGCATGCTGCCTGCGGGCCCGCTGCTCGGCGCCGAGCGCCCGCACGATGTCGTCGCGTTGGTCGACGGTGACCTGCATGCCCTCCTGTCCGCAGGAACCGAAGTCGTTGTCGGGCTCGTTGAAGGGGCTGATGTAGTCCAGCCGCACGCCCTGCCGGGCGAAGTGCTGGGTCACGTCGGCGACGTACTTCGCGTAGTCGCCCACGTGCTCCGCCTTCAACTGGCCGCCGCAGCTCTGCCCGTTGGTGGTCCACCGGGCGGGCGCGCTGTTGACGAAGCCGATCAGGTCCTTGACCCCGTACTTCGCGGCGTACCGCAGGAACGTCCGGCCACCCTTGTCCCTGCTCCAGTCGTAGGAGCCGTCGGGGTTCAGGAAGTCCTCGGCGGCCCGCGCGGGGGTGGTGACCCCGGCTCCGCCCCCGCCGATGTTGTAGCGGTAGGAGGACATCGCCAGGCCCTGCTTCGAGAACAGCAGCTTCGCCACCCCGGCCTGCACCCTGGGGTCGAAGTGCTCCAGGTCATTGACCCACCAGGCGCCCGAGGCGCCGATGTCGTCGATGGTCTGGGCCGCGTGCGGCGAGACCTCGGCGGCAGCGGGGGCGCTGCCGGCCGCGTTCGCCGGCGGGGAACTGATCAGGGCGCCGGTCACGGCCAGTACGGCCGCGGCCGTGGCGAGGACCGGTCTGTCGGTGCGGGTCAAAACGGCATCCCTTCCGTCGTCATGCGGGTCGTGCGGTACGGCTCCTCACGGGGGTGGTGCGTCCGGGGGTCCGCTGTCCCACCGTCTGGAGGGCGCCCTCCAGCGCGAACGTGGCCGCGCCCAGGCACACCGGATCGGTGGGGATGGGGGAGAGGACGACCTCGGTGGCCGCGAACGGCCTTCTGAGCGCGTGCCGCCGTACGGCCTCGCGGACCTCGTCGAGCAGGGGTGTGCCCAGCTTCCTGGCCACCCAGCTGCTGAGCACGACCACTTCGGGGTTGTACAGGTTCACCAGGTCCGAGACGCCGGCGCCCAGATAGCGGGCGGTGTCCCGGACCACCTTGACGGCCACCGGATCGCCCGCGGCGACCCCGTGGGACAGCGCGTCGATGGTCGCCGTCTGGTCCTCGGGGTGCAACAGGGCGCTACGGGGGCTGAGTTCGCGCAGGTTGAGCATGATGCCGGGGGCGCCGACGTACGTCTCGACGCAGCCGTGGTTGCCGCAGTGGCACAGCCGTCCGTCCAGGACGAGGGTCGTGTGCCCCCACTCCCCGGCGCTGTTGCTCACCCCCCGGTACAGCCCGCCGGCCAGGACGAGTCCGGCCCCCACCCCGGTGCCGAGGTTCACCACCACGGCGTCCTCGCGTCCGCGCGCGGCCCCGAACCACAGCTCGGCCACCGCGCTCGCCCGCAACGGGTTGTCCAAATACAGGGGGTAGGCGATGTGCTCGGCGAGCAGGTCGAGCAACGGCACGTCGTGCCAGTCCCAGTTGGGCGCGTACTCGGCGATCCCGGTGTCCCGGTCCACCTGGCCCGGCACGCTCACCCCGACACCGAGCACCCGCGCGCCCTCGACCCCGGCCTGGGCCACCACCGAGCCGACGGCCGTGGCGACCTGGCCGACCGCCTGCTCGGGCCGGTGCTCACCGGGACGCATGTCCTCCTCGGCGCGGGCCAGCACGTTCAGCCCCAGGTCGAACAGCTCCACCCGGACATAGGTCTCCGCCATGTCGACGCCGATCAGCGCGCCGCCCGCCGCGTTGACGGCCACCAGTCCGCGGGGGCGGCCGCCCGCGGAGTCCTCGAAGCCGACCTCCGTGATCATCCGCAGGTCGAGCAGCTCCCCGACGAGCGTGGCGACCGTGGCCACGCTCAGCCCGGTGGCGGCGGCCAGCGTCTGCCGGGAGGTGGGGGACTGGGCGATGATCTGGCGCAGCACCTCGTAGCGGTTCGCGGTGCGGATGTCACGCGATGTGCGCTTCACGCGGCTGCCCCTCCCATCCCGTCGCGACCGGGCCGGGGCGGACGACGGCACCGGCGCGGCGCAAGGCTATGGGCTCGGCAGGACTTTCGACAAGGGGTTAGGAAAGGGGCCGTAGAAACAGTCCGGGCCGGTTCGCCGTACCGCCTGACGTTCAAGGCAGGGAAACGGCCCGCCAGTTGTCACTGGCGGGCCGCTCGGATGCCGATCAGGGCATCCGGTTCCACTCGGTGATCACGGGCCGTCCGTGCTCCGTGGAGAGCCGGCTGACCGTCCCGGTCGCCAGCTGGAACAACCGGCCCTCGGCCGGCGGCAGCCCCAGGCGGCGGGCCGTCAGCACGCGCAGGAAGTGGGCGTGGGCCACCAGGACCACATCGCCGCCGTCCCCGGCGAGCGCCGCGTCCAGCCTGGCGAGCACCCGGTCGGCGCGGGCGCCGATCTGCTCGGGCGACTCACCGGGGTGACCCTCCGGACCCGGCGGTACGCCGTCGGTCCACAGGTACCAGTCGGGGCGGGACCGGTGGATCTCCGCCGTCGTGATCCCCTCGTAGCCGCCGTAGTCCCATTCGTGCAGGTCGGGGTCGGCCGTCACCCCGGCGAGGCCGGCCAGTTCGGCCGTGCGTATCGCGCGGCCCAGCGGGCTGGCCAGGGTCAGTGCGTAGGTCCGCCCGGTGAGCAGCGGGGCGAGGGACTTGGCCTGTTCCTCACCGTGCTGGGTGAGGGGCAGGTCGGTCCAGCTGGTGTGCTGGCCCGACACGCTCCACTCGGTCTCACCGTGGCGGACCAGAAGAAGGTCCCCCACGGCGCCCTACTCCTTCGACTCGACGGCGTGGCCGCCGAACTGGTTGCGCAGCGCCGCGACCATCTTCATCTGCGGGGAGTCGTCCTGCCGCGAGGCGAACCGGGCGAACAGGGAGGCGGTGATCGCCGGGAGCGGCACCGCGTTGTCGATGGCGGCCTCCACGGTCCAGCGGCCCTCGCCGGAGTCCTGAGCGAAGCCCTTCAGCTTGTCCAGGTGCTCGTCGTCGTCCAGCGCGTTGACCGCGAGGTCGAGCAGCCAGGAGCGGATGACGGTGCCCTCCTGCCAGGAGCGGAAGACCTCGCGGACGTTGTCCACCGACTTGACCTTCTCCAGGAGCTCCCAGCCCTCGGCGTACGCCTGCATCATGGCGTACTCGATGCCGTTGTGGACCATCTTGGAGAAGTGCCCGGCGCCCACCTTGCCGGCGTGCACGTAGCCGTAGGGGCCCTCCGGCTTGAGCGCCTCGAAGATCGGCTCCAGCCGCTCGACGTGCTCCTTGTTGCCGCCGACCATCAGGGCGTAGCCGTTCTGGAGGCCCCACACACCGCCGGAGACACCCGCGTCCACGAAGCCGATGCCCTTGATGGACAGTTCGGCGGCGTGCTTCTCGTCGTCCGTCCAGCGGGAGTTGCCGCCGTCGACCACCGTGTCGCCCTCGGACAGCAGGTCCTTGAGCTCGTCCACGACGGACTGGGTGGCGTGGCCGGCCGGAACCATCACCCACACAGTGCGCGGCGCGTCGAGCTTCTCGACCAGTTCTTCGAGGGACTTCACGTCGGAGACGTCGGGGTTGCGGTCGTAGCCGATGACGGTGTGGCCCGCGCGGCGGATGCGCTCGCGCATGTTTCCGCCCATCTTGCCGAGGCCGATGAGTCCGAGCTGCATGTCAGTTCACTTCCTGAGGGTGCGGTACGTCGAGACGAGTGCGGTGGTGGACGCGTCGAGGCCGGGGACGGCGGCGCCCTCGGTCAGGGCGGGCTCGATGCGCTTGGCGAGGACCTTGCCGAGTTCCACGCCCCACTGGTCGAAGGAGTCGATGTTCCAGACGGCGCCCTGGACGAACACCTTGTGCTCGTAGA